>NZ_JBFUCS010000024.1:0-50978 GCF_056405115.1 Allobosea sp. P2_A10
AAATCATTGAAAAAATGAAAATTGACAGGAATATTGTCATAGATGGAATTAGACMGAAAGAAACCGCTGAGATTATAAGGAATAAATTCGGCAGATGTATTATTATATACCTGACTGCTAGTGACGAAAGAAGAGAAGAACGAATAAAAAAGAGAGACAAACTGCCTGTTACTAAAATTAGGTCGACGTATAATTCTGATATAGAGAACATGTCTCTTGATATAGAAAAAATTTCTGATCATTCAATAGTGAATGATACAGATGATATTTATTTATTTGAGAATAAAATTTTGCATACGATTATAAATCACATAAAATGAGAAACGATTATTTTTTCAACGCGATAAATAAACGTCGCATATCCTAACCATCCGAGACGCGCGTGAAGCGCGGCGTCCGCATCGTCCATGGCGATGTCGAACTGCAGGAGAAGCTCGGCCGCAACGACACTTGCGTCTGCGGCTCCGGGCGCAGATTTCAAAAAGTGCTGAATGCCGGGCGGCCGTTTCGACGGCTCCGACCGGGACGACTACTTTCAGGGAGTGAGCTTGCGCGCGCCTCCCTTCTCCCCTCGGGGGAGAAGGACAGAGGCGTCGTGCCTTCCGTCATGCTCGGGCTTGTCCCGAGCATCCACGTCTTGCGACACTGGGAGTCGGGCGAAGACGTGGATGGTCGCCACAAGGGCGACCATGACGGGGGAAGGCGCTGGAAGACCCCCTCTCCTGCATCGAAGTCGGGTTTACCCGACTTCGACACTCCAGGTGCTGATCTCGGGCAAGCCCGAGATCAGTGAGAGGGGCAGGGGTGAGGTGACGGACGCGGGACCAGCGAGCCGTCGATGCTAGCCGGTGCTGCGGTCAGGTCGCGCTCGATGCGGAGAACGTCCTTCCCCTCACCCCTGCCCCTCTCCCTCCGGGAGAGGGGTTCTTCCAGCGCCTTTCCGCCATGGGCGTCAGTCCCTTGTCAGCAGCCTTCAGCAATCTTATCCCCGCCCCTTCCCACCCGCCCTATCCTGCCCTCGCCCATCACCCAAAGGGGGCGGCCATCCGGAGGTGTGCCATTGGTCGGGTGACGGGTCGGCGCCTGCGGCTGGTTTCACAAGCCAGACTCGGGAGGCTTCGGGGCACCGCCCTGGGGACACTACGGTCCCTGTGCGAGGAGCTCGCTGGAACGGTCGGCGGCAGCACGCCCTCGTCCCATGCCCGACTAGACGCGACAACCCGATGAGGGGAACTGGCGTCGAAACGGCTCGCGGCGGAGGCTGGCTAACGGCCCGATAAGCGCGGCCCGGAGCCCAAAATCGCCGAAGGCGGAGCGCCACGGGGCGTGCGACGGGTGGCTCAACCCCGCCGCGCCGCGTCCTGGCTCAATGGATGCGGATCACTCTCGCGCCTCGCGGCGCTCCGCCAGCCCCTGATTCTAACGTCGGCGTGAGCGCGCTGGCGGGAAAATGCATGCGTCGTTCTCGGGCGAAGCGAAGCGCAGACCCGAGAATCTCAGGACGAGAAGACACTGGTTTCCGGGATGGTCGGGTCAAGCCCGACCATGACGCCTCGCTGGTCGAGCGTCTGTCCCCTGACGCCCTCCCCCCAACCCCAGGAGCCCGCCATGCCCAAGCGCGAGACATCGTCCTTCAGCGCCGAACACATCGCTCAGTTCCACCGCGTCCAGGCGCTGCGCAAGCAGGTTTTGCATCGCATGGGCGATCTGCTGGAGGTCTGGCGCGGCTGCGAGAACAAGGCCTGCCAGCGGGCCAAGAGCTGCCAGCGCGACGATGCGAGCTGCCTTTACGCCCACATGCAGGCGATGCCCGACGAAGACCGCCGTTTGACACGCTACGCGCTGGAGAACCGGCGCGACGGGCTCGACGCCGACGAGGCGATCGCGCAGGCGGATGCGCGCGTCGCCGAAGAGAGCGCGCGCTTCGGGCCATGAGCGCCGCAGGCGGCGGATTCGCGCGCCTGCGGCGGCCGCCGCCTCAGGCGACGCCGTATTTCTTGAACCAGGCCAGCATCTTGGCCCAGCCGTCATCGGCCTTGTCCTTGCGGTAGCTCGGCCGGTAATCGGCGTGGAAACCGTGCGGCGTGTCGGGATAGATCGTGATCTCGACCGTCTTGCCGGCGGCTTTCGCCGCAGAGGCCTGCTTCTCGACATCGGCCACGGGGATGCCGGTGTCGGCCGCGCCATAGAGGCCCAGCACCGGGGCCTTGAGATCGCCGACGATGTCGGCAGCGGTTTTCGGCTGGATGTCGGTCTTGTTGCCGCCGAGCGGCCCGTACCAGGCGACGCCGGCCTTCACCGCCGGGTTGTGGGCGCTGTAGAGCCAGACGCCGCGCCCGCCCCGGCAGAAGCCGGTGACGCCGAGCCGGCCTGCGTCGCCCTTCGAGCTGGCGGCGGCCCATTTCGCTGCGGCGTCGAGATCGGCGAGCATTTCGGCGTCGGGCTTCTTGGCGATGACGTCGCGCACGATCGCCTGCACGTCGGTCATCTTGGTGAGGTCGCCCTGGCGGGCGTAGAGTTCCGGCGCGACCGCGCAGTAGCCGGCCTTGGCGAGGCGGCGGCAGGTGTCCTTGATGTATTCGTGGACGCCGAAAATCTCCTCGTTGACGAGGATGATCGGGAACGGCCCCGCGCCCGCCGGCATGGCGCGATAGCCCGGCATCATGCCATCAGTCGTCGGGATCTGGACCTCGCCGGCCACGAGCCCGGTGGCGTCGGTCGAGATCGTCTGGCCCTGCACCACGGTGGTGGCGGCGGTGAAACCGGTGACGAGCCCGGTCATGACGAAGCCGCGCCGCGAGAACGGCTCCTTGACGAGGCCGTCGAGCCCTTCGAGCAGCGGCTTGGCGGCGGTCAGCGTTGACATGGACATGGGCGAAAACTCCCGTTGGCGCAAAGGAGCCGGAGAGTGCTGCGCCCGCGCGCCGATGCCAAGTCGCCAGCGCGCCGCGCCGGTCACAGTGGCGTGAGCGGCGTCAGATGCCCCGGGCCAGCGCGAAGTCGACGCAGCCCTGGATATGGTCGGTGAGGATCTGCTGCGCCGCACCGACATCGCGCTTCAGCGCGGCGCCCAGCAGCGCCCGGTGCTCGTCGGCGGCGACCGCGCCGCGAAAGATCACGAAGACCATCTGGTAGCGCAGATAGCGGTCATAGACGCCGCAATGCATCGAAAGCAGCGCCGGCGAGCCGCAGGCCGAGACCAGCGCCTGATGGAACTCCCAGTCATAGCGCTTCCAGCTTTCAGTCTCCGCGCGGTCGCCCGCCAGCAGCCGCTCCTCCATGCGGGCGAGCTTGTGGTGGGCGGCGACGACGCGCCCCTCCCACTCCATGTCGCCGGCCGCAAACGACTCCGCCATGGCATGCCGCTCCAGCAGCAGGCGCAGCGCGGCGATGTCGCGCAGATCCCCCGCCGAGCAGGGCGCGACCTGGAACCCGCGCTGCCCCTCGGCGACGACGAGCCCCTCCGGCACCAGCCGGTTGAGAATCTCGCGCAAGGTGCTGATGCCGACGCCATAGTCGCCGCGCAGCTTCTCCAGCCTGAGCCGCTGCGCCGGCGGCAGGCGGCCGAAGACGATGTCGGCGCGGATCCGGTCATAGGCCTGCTCGCCCGCCGTCCCGGCATCGGCCTCGTCGCGCAGCATCTCCGCCGAAAGCTGGTTCATTGGCTGAGTTCGTCCATGTTTCCCTGCGGCGCCCAACCTGGTTCGGGCAGTCCGCAAGCCGAAGGTCTAACACCGGTCATCGCAAAAATCTCTGATATTTTCCAATTCATCTGTTGAAATTGAAGTCGATGGATGGAAGATTGCCGGGTGAGCGACCCGTGAAACTGCGGGCGCAAGGCTTGCCATGGCCAATCGACGCGCCGTGCGGGCCGACATCATCGGGAGGACGACCATGTCTGAATTCAAACTGCCGCGCCGCCAGATCCTGCTCGGCGCCGCCGCGCTCATCGCCGCGCCGGCGGTCATGACGCGGCCCGCACGCGCGGTCACGCCCGCCGAGATCAAGAGCAAGGGCAAGATCATCGTCGGCATCCAGGGCGACAACCCGCCCTGGGGCTTCGTCACCAGCGCCGGCAAGCAGGACGGGCTCGACGCCGACATCGCCGCGCTGTTCGGGAAGGAACTCGGCGTCGCCGTCGAATTCGTGCCGCTGGAGGTCAACAACCGCATCCCGGCTCTGACCACCGGCCGCGTCGACGTGCTGTTTGCGACCATGGCGATGCTGCCCGAGCGCGCCAAGGCGGTGCAGTTCAGCAAGCCCTATGTCGCCAACACGATCGTGCTGATCGGCAAGAAAAGCGACGTGATCAAGACCAACGAGGACATGGGCAAGTTCACCATCGGCGTCGCCAAGGGCGCGGCGCAGGATACGCAGGTGACCAAGAATGCACCGGCCTCGACCACGATCCGGCGCTATGACGGCGATGCGCCCTCGATCCAGGCGCTGGTCTCCGGCCAGGTCCAGGCGCTCGGCGGCAACATCTTCTACATCCAGCGCATAGAGCAGGCGAAGCCGGGCGAGTACGAGAACAAGCTCGAATTCCAGAACCTCTACAACGGCGCCTGCACCCGCCTCGGCGAGAAGGAGATCAACGTCGCGATCAACGCCTTCATCGACAAGATCAAGGCCAGCGGCGAGCTGAAGACGGTCTACGACAAGTGGATGAAGGTTCCGGTCCACAAATTCCCCGACAGCCTCGAGAACATTCCTTTCACCGTCGCCTGATCGCTTTCTGACGCCGCGCCATCACGATGATGGCGCGGCGTCATGACGATCCTGTCCGGCCGCGGTTCTCGCAAGGGCTGCGCCGCAGCGGAGCCTTGCCCATGAACAAGCCGATCTATGTCCTGAACGGCCCCAATCTGAACCGCCTCGGCCGCCGCCAGCCGGAAATCTACGGCCACACCACATTGTCCGAGATCGAGACGCTCTGCCGCGCCACCCTGCCCAACCGCGCGATCGTCTTCCGCCAGTCCAATCGCGAATACGAGCTGATCGAGTGGATTCACGAGGCGATCGACGAGGGCGCGGGAATCCTGATCAATCCGGCCGGCTTCACCTTCACCTCCGTCGCCATCATGGACGCGCTCAAGATGTTCGAGGGACCGATCTTCGAGTTCCATATCTCGAACGTCCACAAGCGCGAGGCGATCTACCAGAAATCGCTGATGTCGCCGGTCGTGACCGCCGTGCTGGCGGGCCTGGGCGCGCGCGGCTACGCGGCCGCGCTGGTCGCAATGGACGAGATGCTGGGCGGAGCGTAAACGCGCCGGCCTGCCTCACATCCGGAACACACCAAACTTCGTCTCCGGCACGGGCGCGTTGAGGCAGGCCGAAAAGGCCAGCGCCAGCACGCGGCGGGTCTCCGAGGGCAGAATGATCCCGTCGTCCCAGAGCCGCGCCGTGGCGTGATAGGGCGAGCCCTCCTCCTCGTATTTCGAGCGGATCGGGGCCTTGAACGCCTCTTCATCATCCGCCGACCAGTCCTTGCCCTCGGCCTCGATGTTGTCGCGGCGCACGGTCGCGAGCACGCTCGCCGCCTGCTCGCCGCCCATCACAGAGATGCGGGAGTTCGGCCAGGTGAACAGGAAGCGCGGCGAATAGGCCCGGCCGCACATGCCGTAATTGCCAGCTCCAAACGAGCCCCCGACCAGCACGGTGATCTTGGGTACGCGCGCCGAGGCCACCGCCGTAACGAGCTTCGCGCCATCCTTGGCGATGCCGCGCGTCTCGAAATCGCGGCCGACCATGAAGCCGGTGATGTTCTGGAGGAACAGCAGCGGGATCCGGCGCTGGCAGCACAGCTCGATGAAATGCGCACCCTTCATGGCGCTCTCGGAGAACAGGATGCCGTTATTGGCGATGATGCCGACGGGAATGCCGTGGATGCGGGCGAAGCCGGTGATCAGCGTCTTGCCATAGAGCTTCTTGAACTCGTCGAACTCGGAGCCGTCGACCAGTCGCGCGATGACCTCGCGGATATCGTACTGCTTCTTCAGGTCGGTCGGGACGACCGCTTCGAGCTCCTCGACCGGGTAGAGCGGCTCGACGGATTCCGCGATGTCGATATCCGGACGCTTGACGCTGTTCAGCGTGCCTGCGATGCGGCGCGCGATAGCGAGCGCATGGGTGTCGTCGCCGGCATAATGGTCGGCGACACCCGACAGGCGGGCATGGACATCGGCGCCGCCAAGGTCCTCGGCGGTGACGACCTCGCCGGTCGCGGCCTTCACCAGAGGCGGCCCGCCAAGGAAGATCGTGCCCTGGTTCTTGACGATCACCGTCTCGTCCGACATCGCCGGGACATAGGCTCCGCCGGCCGTGCAGGAACCCATCACGACGGCGACCTGCGGAATGCCGGCAGCCGAGAGATTGGCCTGATTGTAGAATATCCGGCCGAAATGCTCGCGATCGGGGAAGACCTCGGTCTGGTGCGGCAGGTTCGCGCCGCCGGAATCGACGAGATAGATGCAGGGAAGCCGGTTCTCGGCCGCGATCTCCTGCGCTCGCAGATGCTTCTTCACCGTCATCGGGTAATAGGTGCCGCCCTTGATGGTGGCGTCGTTGCAGACGACCATGCATTCGCGGCCCGCGACACGGCCGATGCCGGCGATCATGCCGGCGCCGTGGATCTCCTTGTCGTACATGTCGAAGGCGGCGAGCGAGCCGATCTCGAGAAAGGCCGAGCCCGGATCGAGCAGGCGCAGCACCCGTTCGCGAGGCAAGAGCTTGCCGCGCGCGGTGTGACGCTCGCGCGATTTCGCGTTGCCGCCGGCAGCCGCGACGGCCCGGCGCTCACTCAGTTCGGCGCGCAGCTGCACCCAGTTCTCGGCATTGGCGCGCGTCTCGGCCGAATTCAGATCGACCTTGCTCTCGATGACCGGCACGTCGCGCTCCCACAGTCTTCCCGTTCAAGCCGGGTTATGGCGCGGCGCGGCCCAAACGCCAACCGGGGATTATGCCGAGACTGTCGGCCCAAAGATGCGCTCGAACTGCTTGCGCAGAAGATCGTCGACCTCCGGCATCGTCACCGGCAGCCCCAGATCAACCAGCGACGTCACGCCCTGGTCGCTGACGCCGCAGGGCACGATGCCGTCGAAATGCGACAGCTCCGGCTCGACATTGAGCGAAATGCCGTGAAACGACACCCAGCGCCGCACGCGGATGCCGATCGCGGCGATCTTGTCCTCGGCGCCGCCTTCGCCGGTTCTTGCCCGCTTCTCGGGCCGCCTGACCCAGACGCCGACCCGATCCTCGCGCCGCTCGGCCCGGATGTTCATGCCGTCGAGCGTGCCGATCAGCCAGGCTTCGAGCGCGGCCACGAAGCGCCTCAGGTCGGGATCGCGGCGCTTCAGGTCGAGCATGACATAGGCCACGCGCTGGCCCGGCCCATGATAGGTGTATTGCCCGCCCCTGCCCGTGCGATGCACTGGAAAGCGACCGGGCAGAATCAGGTCCTCGTCCTTCGCCGAGGTACCGGCGGTATAGAGCGGCGGATGCTCGACCAGCCAGACACGCTCGCGTGCTTGCCCGTCGGCGATCAGCGCCGCGCGCGACTCCATCTCGGCAACCGCCGCCTCATAGCCGGTCAGGCCCTCGGTCACGACCCATTCGACCGGGTCGGATCCGGCTTGCGGCCAGAACGAAACCGATAGCGCCTCGCGCGTCTTCACTGCCCATTAACCCTGTTTGGTCATCGTTGCTTTACCGGAAACGACACGCGCCTCTTGCGCTCGAAAATGGCCTCCGGGCAAGTTTCGTTAGTCGAATTGCAGAGTTAAGGTTTCGGAGGCAGGACTTGAAGGCCGATCTCGATCTCGTTCCTGTCGAACTCACGGTGGTGCTGGGCTCGACCCAGATGCCGATCTACAAGCTGCTGCGCATGGGCCGCGGCGCCATCATCGAACTGAACGCGACCGATACCGAGGAAGTCCAGATCCTCGCCAACAACCACCCCTTCGCGAAGGGCAATGTCGTTGTCAGCGGCGCCAAGATCTCCGTCGAGATCACCCAGTTGCTGATGCGCCCGACCGTCTACTCGCTGCAGAACGTCGCCCAGGCCGCCTGACTGCGCGCAGCGCGCAGGTCCATGACGCATTCTTGACGGAACGCTCTTGTGGCGACGGATTCGATTTGCTAGACCCGCGCCGCTCCTGGGTTGCCGTCACGCACGGCGCTGTTGGAGCCGCTGCGGTCATGGCGGAACTGGTAGACGCACTACCTTGAGGTGGTAGCGGGGAAACCCGTGGAGGTTCGAGTCCTCTTGACCGCACCAGATCCGGGCGAAAGCCCTGCAAACGGCGACCCGAAAGGGTCGCCGTTTGCATTTGGTTCCTGCTACGCAAGCGCGCGCGCCACATCCGGCTGCAAGGCGCATCCGCAAACGCATCCCGCATGTCGGCTTTGAACCGCATCGGGCTTTGATGCGTCGAGGCCCGGATTCTGCGTTGCAAAAGATGCTGCGTTGCAAGAGCAGCAGCCGGCTGACACAAGGACTGCCAAACCTGCCAGCGAATCCCCGCTTGTCCTCGCATACGGAGCCGGACCGATGACGGACACCGAAGCGGCTGCGGGCGAAGCGCGCGAACGCCCGATTCGCGACGAGGACGGAGCGATCGATCCAGCGCTGGTCGAACGCGTCTCTCAGGCGCTGCTGCTGTCGGACCTGACGACGTTGCGCGCCGTCGTCGAGGACATGCACGAGGCCGATCTCGGCGCCTTGCTCGAAGCGCTCGACGCCGATGAGCGCCCGCGCCTGATCTCGCTGCTCGGCGCCGATTTCGACTTTGCCGCGCTGACAGAAGTCGACGACGCCGTCCGCGAGGAGATTCTCGAGGAACTCTCGGCCGAGACGGTCGCAGAAGGCGTGCGCGACCTCGATACCGACGACGCGGTCTACATCCTCGAGGACATGGAGGAGGCCGACAAGCAGGACGTGCTCGACAGGCTCTCCCCCGCCGAGCGGATCGTCCTGCAGCAGGGCCTGGATTATCCGGAAGACAGCGCCGGCCGGCGTATGCAGAGCGATATTCTCGCCGTGCCGGCGTTCTGGACCGTCGGCCAGACGATCGACCATCTGCGCCAGACCGAGAACCTGCCGGAGCGCTTCTTCGAGGTGCTGGTCGCCGACCCGTCCCATCATTTCGTCGGCTCGGTGCCGCTCGACAGACTGCTGCGCACGCAGCGCCCCGTCGCGATCTCCGAATTGGTGGAGGAGGACAGCCGCGCGGTCAGGGCAACCGACGACATCGAGGATGTCGCGCGCCTGTTCCAGCGCTACAACCTGATCGCCACGCCCGTCATCGACAGTGCCGGGCGACTCGTCGGCGTCCTCACCATCGATGACATCGTCGATGTCATCGAGGAAGCAGCCGACGACGACGTCAAGCAGCTCGGCGGCGTCAACGCAGACGAAGAACTGTCCGATCCCGTCCGCGAGATCGCCAAGAGCCGCTTCCGCTGGCTCTTCATCAACCTGTTCACTGCGTTCCTCGCCGCCTCTGTGATGAGCCTGTTCGAGGCGCAGCTCTCGCAGGTGGTCGCGCTCGCGATCCTCGCGCCGATCGTCGCCAGCCAGGGCGGCAACGCCGCGACCCAGACCATGACGGTGGCCGTGCGCGCACTGGCGACACAGGAACTCGGCTCCTGGAATATCCGCCGCTTCTTCAAGCGCGAGGTCATCGTGGCGCTGGTCAACGGCGCGGCCTTCGCGCTGATCACCGGCATCGTGGCCGCGCTTTGGTTCAAAAACCCGGCGCTCGGCGGCGTCATCGGCGTTGCCATGATCGTCAACCTGATGGCGGCAGCGCTGGCGGGCGTCGCGATCCCGTTCCTGCTCGACCGCTTCGACGTCGATCCCGCGATTGCGTCGGGCACATTCGTCACCACCGTGACCGACGTCGTCGGATTCTTCGCCTTTCTCGGGATTGCGACATTGTGGCTCGGCCTGGGCTGACGAAGACGGCCGAATCCCGGTAACGTAAACCGGACGTCAAGTTTTCTCCCCAATTCTGCGCGAGATGACCTCCTTGCGTAAATTCCCGCTTCGCCCCGCCCGATTGCTTGCCGCCGCCGCGCTCGTGCTGCTGGGCGGCTGCGTCGCGATGGAGGGCAACTACCCGCTCAAGGGCGACAACCGGCCCCATCCCGGCGTCGCCTCGGCGCAGAATTATGCCGTCCAGGGCATCGACATCTCGCGCTGGCAGGGCGAGATCGACTGGGCCTCGGTCAAGTCGGCCGGCACGCGCTTCGTCTACATGAAGGCGACCGAGGGCGGCGACCACATCGACCCGGCCTTCCAGCGCAACTGGGAGGGCGCGCGCCGCGCCGGCGTGCGGCGCGGGGCCTATCATTTCGTGTTCTGGTGCCGCCCCGCCCACGAGCAGGCGGTCTGGTTCAAGCAGCATATTCCCAATGATCCCGACGCTTTGCCGCCGGTTCTCGATGTGGAATGGAACGGCCACTCCAAAACCTGCCCGAAGAAGATCGACCGGACACTGGCGCTGGAAAAGATCCAGCTGATGCTGACCGAACTCGAACAGCTGACCGGCAAGAAGCCGGTGATCTACACCGACATCACCTTCCACAAGGACGTGCTGGAGGGCGAGTTCAACGACTATCCCTACTGGATCCGCTCGACGGCGGCCAAACCCGAGACGCGCTACGAGAACCGCCCCTGGGCGTTCTGGCAGTTCACGACGACGGGCCGCGTGCCCGGCATCCGCGGCGATGTCGACCGCAACGCCTTCTTCGGCAGCGAAGAGCAGTTCATCGGCTGGATCAACGGCGAGTTCGATATCGGCACGCGCGCCTGGACGCGGCGTCGCCAGTCGCCGGCGCAGCCGAGCCCGAGCATCGTCAACGAACCGCCAGTGCCGCCCGACGACGAGGAGGCGCCCGTCGCGACGATCCCCGGCGGGCTGCAGCCGGTGCCATCCTCGCCGCATCTGGGCAAGCGCGCGATGGCGCTGCGCTAGCCGATTGGGTCGCGCTCCGGACGGTCCAACCGCGCGCGAGCCAGACCCAGCAGGACGAAATAGGCGGCAGCTGCGAGCAGCATCGCCTTGATCGGCCAGCCCGGGCGCATCTCCTGCCAGATCGCGCCAGCGGCGGCACCCGTCCATAAGACAAGCACCACGAGCGTCAGCCCGCGCCAGCGGCGAACCCTGACCGGGTGGACGAAAACGACGGGGGAAAACATCAGCGCCGTCGCGACCAACACGACGGCGACCGAAACCCAGGCCGGCGGCGCAAAGACGATGATGTGGAACACGACGAGATTCCACACCGCCGGAAAGCCGCGAAACCACCAGTCGTCGGTCTTCATGCCGGTATCGGCGAAATAGAGCGCGCTGGTCAGCGTCACGACGAGGCCGCAGAGCAGGCCCCAGGGCTGCGCCATGACGTCGGCACGCAGCAGCATGGCGGCCGGCACGAAGACATAGGTGATGAAGTCGACGACGAGATCGAGTTGCGCGCCGTCATAGCGCTTCGCCAGCGTCTTGACCTGCAGCCGTCGCGCCAGCGGCCCGTCCAGCCCGTCGACCACCAGCGCCGCCGCCAGCCAGCAGAAAGCCTGCGCCAGATCGCCCGCGATCACCGCCTGCAGCGAGAGAAGCCCGAGCGCCGCGCCCAGCGCCGTGAAGACATGGACGCCATAAGCCAGCGCCGTCTTGAATCGCCCGTCCCGTCGCTCGTCCAAGCGCGCGCCCTCCCCGGTTAACCAACACCGAAACAAGCCATTCGGATGCAAGCGATTTCTAACCGGGCCTTAACCACGCTGCTCGCATCTGGAAAGGCGATGGAGGGGCGAATGCCGGTCGGGGCGACGAAATTCGGGCGGCTTTTGCAGTATGCGCTTGCTGGCGCAGGCCTGCTCGCGATCTTCGCCTCGCCCGCTGCCGCGCTTTACCCCAAGAAGGGCGACGACGACCCCCATACCGGCGTCCGCGACGCCCGCCGCAAATCGATCCAGGGCATCGACGTCTCGCGCTGGCAGGGCGAGATCGACTGGAACAAGGTCAAGGACGCCGATACGCGCTTCGCCTTCATCAAGGCGACCGAAGGCGGCGATCATCTCGACCCCAGCTTCAAGCGCAACTGGGCCGAGGCGAAGAAGGCCGGCGTGCCGCGTGGCGCCTATCATTTCGTCTGGTGGTGCCGCCCGGCCAAGGACCAGATCCGCTGGTTCAAAAAGCATATCCCGCGCGATGCGGATGCGCTGCCGCCGGTGCTCGATGTCGAATGGCAGGGCGAATCCGATAAATGTGGCAAGAAGATTCCGCGCGACAAGGCGCTCGCGAAAATCCGAGAGATGCTGAAGGCACTGCACGACCACACCGGCAAGAAGCCGATCATCTACACCGACATCACCTTCCACGAGGACGTGCTCGAGGGTGAGTTCAACGACTATCCCTACTGGCTGCGCTCGACCGCCGCGCCCCTGCATCACCGCTACGAGCGCAAGCAGTGGGAGTTCTGGCAGTTCACCACGACAGGGCGCGTGCCCGGCATCAGCGAGAATGTCGACCGCAACGCCTTTTTTGGTTCCGAGAGCGAATTCGCCGCCTGGAAATCCGGCCATTTCGACATTGGATCGCGCATCTGGCGCGGCGTTGAGCCCAAGATGGCGGGGGCCAAGGCCCCGACGACTTCGGCCGGGTCCAAAGCGCCCAAGGCAGCGGGCGGCGCACCTCTGCGGCTGGTTCCCCCGGCCAGACTTCCAGCCAGAACCGCGGCAGGCCGCGATCCCGCCGGGACAGGCTCGCTCGCCCGGGACTGAGCTTTCCAGCGGCAAAACGCGTCATCACGCTGTCAGAGAAAGCGACCAGTTTGCCCGCATGATCGGGTACTGGGGAGTTTTTCCATGACGAGTATGTCGCTGGACACGAAAGCCGGCCACGGCCCGGATGCCGACAGGCCGAAGCTGGACGCTCCCAAGGGCTTTGGCGCGCTGGCTTTCTTCGCGGGCATCATGACAGCCGGCCTCGCCTACATGGCCTTCTCGCTCTACCAGGACATCACCTCGGCAGGCACGCCCGCGACGACCTGGCTGCCATTCCTGCTGCTGGGCGTGGCGATGCTGATCGCGCTCGGCTTCGAGTTCGTCAACGGCTTCCACGACACCGCCAATGCGGTCGCGACCGTGATCTACACCCATGCGATGCCGGCCAATGTCGCCGTCGTATGGTCGGGCTTCTTCAACTTCCTCGGCGTGATGATGGCGTCTGGAGCTGTCGCATTCGGCATCATCTCGCTGCTGCCTGTCGAACTGATCCTCAATGTCGGCTCGGGCGCCGGCTTCGCCATGGTCTTCGCGCTGCTGATCGCCGCGATCCTGTGGAACCTCGGCACCTGGGCGCTGGGCCTGCCGGCCTCGTCCTCGCACACGCTGATCGGCTCGATCATCGGCGTCGGCCTCGCCAACCAGCTCTTCAGCCCCAGCAACGGCACCTCGGGCGTCGACTGGACCAAGGCGACTGAAATCGGCTGGTCGCTGCTGATCTCGCCGCTGTTCGGCTTCATCGCGGCCGCGCTCGTCTTCCTCAGCCTCAAGCTGCTGGTGAAGAGCCCCGAGCTTTACGCCGAGCCGAAGGGCAACAAGCCGCCGCCGCTCTGGATCCGCGGCGTTCTGATTGCGACCTGCACCGGCGTCTCCTTCGCCCATGGCTCCAATGACGGCCAGAAGGGCATGGGCCTGATCATGCTGATCCTGATCGGCTGCGCACCCACCGCCTATGCACTGAACCGCGCGATCCCCGCCGGCGATCTCGACAATTTCCGCAAGTCGGCGATCGCCGCCAGCGCCGTGATCGACCAGAGGGCGCTCGGCTACGCCATCATCGGCGACCCGCGCCAGAACGTGACGCGCTATGTCTCGCAGCGGCAGATCGACGACTCGACCTTCCCGGCGCTCTCCTCGCTCAACAAGGAGATCGTCAAGCAGCTCGACACCTACGGCCACCCGTCCAAGTATCCGGCGGCGATCGTCGGCAATGCCCGCAACGACATGTATCTCGCCTCCGAGGCGATGAAACACATCTTCAAGGCGGACAAGAAGGAAGAGAAGATCTTCACCGCCGACGATTTGAAGGTGATGACCGTCTACAAGAACGCGCTCGACGACGCGACCCGGTTCATCCCCTTCTGGGTCAAGGTCGTGGTGGCGCTTGCGCTCGGCCTCGGCACCATGGTCGGCTGGAAGCGCATCGTCGTCACAGTGGGCGAAAAGATCGGCAAGTCGCACCTCACTTATGCCCAGGGCGCCTCGGCGGAACTCGTCGCCGCCGGCACCATCTTCGCGGCCGACGTGTACGGCCTGCCGGTCTCGACCACGCACATCCTGTCTTCGGGCGTAGCCGGCACCATGGCCGCCAACAAGTCCGGCCTGCAGATGTCGACGGTGCGCAACATGCTGATGGCCTGGGTGCTGACCCTGCCCTGCGCCATCCTGCTCTCGGGCACGCTGTTCGTGATCCTGCGTCAGGTTTTCTGAAGACTGCCGCAACCCGGCGCCTCGCTCTGCGCGGCGCCGGATTCGCCCGACAACGCCAGCCGGTTTTCCTCATGAACATCGCCATCGCCGGCCAGCCCGACCTGCAATCGCAATCGGGAATCATCTGGGCGTATCGCTTCGATGCGGAGGGTGCGCCGAAGCTCGTGCCCCGGCAGTCGATGCCCCTGCTCGACGAAGGCGACGCCAGCTTCGTCTGGATCCATCTCGATCTCGTCCACACCCGGGCCAAGGCCTGGATAACCGAACAGCCGGTGCTTCCAGCTGCCGCAGGCGAGGCCTTTCTGTCCCAGGATGCCCATCAGCGTCTCGACCATTCGGCGGACATGGCCTGGGGCGTCTCGCACGACCTGATCCGCGATGTCGCCAGCAACTCCGACACGGCGGGCGCGCTGCGCTGGATCATCGGCGAGCGCTTCCTGCTCACCGGACGTCGCGAGGCGCTGCAGTCGATCCGGATGACCGCCGAGGCCATGAACCATGGAGAGCGCATCGATTCTCCCGTCTCGCTGTTCGAGCACGTCATCGAATACATCATCGACGACGTCACCGAGGCGGTGCTGCGGCTGACCGACGAGATCGACAGCGTCGAGGACCACGTTCTCGCCGACCGCTTCGACGACGGCCCGCAGCGCGTCGGCGCGGTTCGCCGCACCGCCGTGCGCCTGCACCGCCAACTCAACGGGCTGCACCTGCTGTTTCGCCGCTTCGCCGAGACCCATTCAGGGCGTACCGCGCCCGAACCGGTCAAGGCCTGCGCCGCCCGGCTGCTGCAGCGCGTCGACGGCCTCAACCACGATGTCCATTCGGTGCAGGAGCGTTCGCGGCTGCTGCAGGACGAGATCGCCGCCCGCTCCGCCAGCCAGACCAACCGCCAGCTCTATATCCTCTCGATCCTGACGGCGGTCTTCCTGCCCGCGACCTTCATCACCGGCCTGTTCGGCATCAATGTGAAGGGGCTACCCTGGGTCGAGTCGGAGTTCGGCGCAGGCTTCGTCAGCCTGCTGTGCCTGGCGGCGGCCTTGTTGACCATGGTGGTGCTCAAGCGTCGCGGCGTGATCGGCAATTGAGGCGGGCGGATCGGCTCAGGCGGCTTTGCATCGCCCAACCCTGACAGGCCGCGAAACCGCGCTATAACGCTGGCACGGATGCGGTCACATGACAGGCCGCCGGAACGACGCCGACCGGGAGGTTCCCCAATGCTCGCCAACGCGCCACGCCCCTTCAATTTCGATCTCGGCGAAACCGCCGACGCGATCCGCGACACGGTCCACAGCTTCGCGCAGGAGAAGATCGCGCCGCGCGCCGAGGAGATCGACAGGACCAACCAGTTCCCGCGCGATCTCTGGCCGCAGATGGGCGCGCTCGGCCTTCACGGCATCACTGTCAGGGAAGAGGATGGCGGCTCGGGCCTCGGCTATCTCGAGCATGTCGTCGCGATCGAGGAGGTCAGCCGCGCCTCGGCCTCGGTCGGCCTGAGCTATGGCGCGCACTCAAATCTCTGCATCAACCAGATCGCCCGCAACGGCAACGCCGCCCAGAAGGCGAAATACCTGCCCAGGCTGATCTCGGGAGAGCATGTCGGCGCACTCGCCATGTCCGAACCCGGTGCGGGCTCCGACGTCGTCTCGATGAAGACGAAGGCGGTGAAGAAGGGCGACCGCTACGTCCTGACCGGCAACAAGATGTGGATCACCAACGGCCCCATCGCCGAGACGCTGGTGGTCTACGCCAAGACCGACCCGGAAGCCGGCTCGCGCGGCATCTCGGCCTTCCTGATCGAAAAGGGCATGAAGGGCTTCTCGACCGCCCAGAAGCTCGACAAGCTCGGCATGCGCGGCTCCGACACCTGCGAACTGGTCTTCGAGGAGTGCGAGGTTCCCGAGGAGAACGTGCTCGGCCAGGTCGGGCGCGGCGTCAACGTGCTGATGAGCGGCCTAGACTATGAGCGTGTCGTGCTCTCGGCCGGCCCGCTCGGCATCATGCAGGCGGCGCTCGACGTCGTCATGCCCTATGTCCACGAGCGCAAGCAGTTCGGCCAGTCGATCGGCGAATTCCAGCTCGTGCAGGGCAAGCTCGCCGACATGTATGTAATGATGAACGCCTGCAAGGCCTATGTGTACGCCGTGGCCAAAGCCTGCGATCGGGGCGAGACGACCCGCGAGGACGCAGCCGGCGCGATCCTGATCTCGGCCGAAAAGGCGACGCAGATCGCGCTCGACGCGATCCAGCTTTTGGGCGGCAACGGCTACATCAACGACTACCCGACAGGGCGGTTGCTGCGTGATGCGAAGCTCTACGAGATCGGCGCGGGCACCAGCGAGATCAGGCGCATGCTGATCGGGCGGGAATTGTTCCAGAAGACGAAGTGAACCTCCCCGTCATGCTCGCCCTTGTGGCGAGCATCCACGTCTTGACCACCGCCGCCGATCTAGGAAGACGTGGATGGTCGGGACAAGCCCGACCATGACGGAAGGTGCTGCCCTGCAATGCCCCTCTACTTCGCCTACGGCCTCAACATGGATCCCGCCGGCATGGCGCAGCGCTGCCCGCGCTCGACGGCGCTGGGCTTAGCCCGCCTGCCGCGCCACCGCTTCATCGTCACGCGCGACGGCTACGCCTCGGTCATCCGCGATCCGCGCGAGGAGGTGCATGGCGTGCTCTGGGACTGCTCGCTCGGCGACATTCGCACGCTCGACAAGTTCGAGGAACTGGCGAGCGGTCTCTATGTGAAGATCAGCCAGCCAGTGATCGTTCCGGGTGGCGCCAAGCGCGCGCTGGTCTATATCGGCCGCTCGGGCGAGGTCGGCCGGCCCAAGCCAGGCTATATGGAAACAGTGATCGCCAGCGCCAAACACTGGGCGCTGCCAGAGGCTTACATCGCCGGCCTGAATCGGTTTCTGAGCAAACCGAATCTGGACATGAAGGGGCTGATCGCCTCCGACGAGGCGCTGCCGCCAGGCCCTGTCGCGGGCGTGCGGCCGAGGGCGCTGGCGCCCAAATGACGCGCTCGCCATCATGCTCGGCCTTGTGCCGAGCATCCACGTCTCGACACCGCGCTCGACGGGCGAAGACGTGGATGGTCGGGACAAGCCCGACCATGACGGAGAGGGTCGTGGGAGCTGACGGCCCTACGCCGCCAGCCCCTTCGCAAGCTCGCTGACCTGCTTCTCGAACAGCCCGCGATAGGCGCCGTTTTCGCGTGCCAGCAACGTCTCGTGCGGCCCCTCCTCCACGACGACACCCCGGTCGAAGACGAGGATCCGGTCCATCGCCCGCACGGTCGAGAGCCGGTGCGCGACCACGATCGTGGTGCGCCCCTGCATCAGCCGCTCGATCGCCTGCTGGATCAACGCCTCCGACTCCGAATCGAGGCTGGACGTCGCCTCGTCCAGGATCAGGATCGGTGCGTCCGCCAGGAAGGCGCGGGCCAATGCGATGCGCTGGCGCTCGCCGCCCGAAAGCTTGACGCCCCGCTCGCCGACGAGCGTGGCGTAGCCCTTGGGCAGGCGCATGATGAACTCATGCGCGTTGGCGAGCCGCGCCGCCTGCTCGATCTGCGCGAGCGACGCAGCCGTCCGGCCATAGGCGATGTTCTCGGCCAGCGAGCGGTGGAACAGTACAGGCTCCTGCTGCACGATCGCGATCTGCGTGCGCAGGCTGGCCTGCGTGACCCCGGCGATATCGACGCCGTCGATCGCGATCCGCCCCTCGTTCACGTCGTAGAGCCGCTGGATCAGCTTGACGAAGGTGGTCTTGCCCGATCCCGAACGACCGACGAGCCCGACCTTTTCGCCAGCCGCGATGGTCAGCGAGAAGTCGCGATAAAGCGGCTCGGCGTGCCCGCCGTAGTGGAAGGTCACACGCTCGAACGCGATCTCGCCGGCCGTCACCGCCATGGCATGCGCGTCCTTGCGATCGGGCACGCCATAGGGCTGGTCGTGCATTGCGACGAGTTCCTCCATGTCGTTCACCGAACGCTGGAGGTTGTGGACGTGCTGGCCGACATCGCGCAGATAGCCGTGCACGATGGTGTAGCTCGTCAGCACGAAGGCGACCTCGCCGGGCGTCGCCTGCCCGTTCGCCCAGAGCCAGATCACCAGCCCGACGACGCAGGCGCGCAGGGCCAGCAGCACGACCTGCTGCGCCGTCCCAGAGACCGTGCCGCGCACCCAGGTGCGGCGCGTCCGCAAGGACCACTTCGCCAGCACGCCGGCCGTGCGGGCGTCCTCGCGCAGCTCCGCGCCATAGGCCTTGACGACGGGATTGCACGAGATCGCGTCCGCCAGCGAGCCGCCGACGCGCGTGTCCCAGCTGTTGGCGAGCCGTGCGGCGGGCGCGACATAGCGCAGCGACAGCGCGACCGTGACGCCGACATAGACCAGCGCGCCGGCGAGCACGACCAGCCCCATCGCCGGCCAGCGCCAGGCCAGCAGCACGGTGGTGCCGACGAGCACGATCAATGACGGCAAGAGCGCGATCAGGATCGTGTCGGTCAAAAGGTCGAGCGCCCACATGCCGCGCGTGATCTTGCGCACGGTCGAGCCGGCGAAGTTGTTGGCGTGCCAGTCGGTTGAGAAGCGCTGCAGGCGCGCGAAAGCCTCCTGCGCGACATCGCCCATCGTGCGCAGCGTCATGCCGGTGATGCCGATGAAGCTCAGATGGCGAAACAGCACCGTGACCGCGCCGAGCGCCAGCATCGCCGCCAGCGCCGAGAGCGCGGCATCGAGCCCCGCCGCGCGGTCGCGCGAGACGGCGTCGACCAGCCGCCCGGCATAAAGCGGCAGGAACAGGTCGGCTGCCGTCGCCGCCATGACGGTGGCGACGACCATGGCGACGCGGCGTGGCGCGCGCGCCCAATGGCGAAAGGTGAAGCCGAGAACGGCGCGGAACGGCTCTTTTCGAGCAGCGTCCTGCCGCCCGGTTTGGGTCTGTCGGGACATGAGATCTATTCGGCGCCGAGGCGGCAGCCGACTCCGGATCAGGCGGAGACGACGCAACACGCCGGTCTCCAGCAAAAATGACAACGCGATGGAAAGGGGCTCGGGACCGCTATCGGGCGGGCCGCGTGCGAGTCCGGCCTAGCGGCGGGACATTCGCGAGGGAGTGAACTTGATGATGAATTCCATTCAGCCCTCCCTGTGTTGTGCTGGAGCCAAGGAGCCTAGATTAACCGTAGGACAGCAGATCGCGCAAGTTGCATTTTGTGCATGGCGCTTCTGCCGGTCAAAGCCTCACCAGAACAGCGCCAGAAGCCTGACCCCGATCACCAGCAGGAAGGCGACGATGATCGTCGTCAGCACCTGCTGCCGCTTGGCCCGGTTGGGGAATTGCCTGGCGAAGAGCCGGCCGAGCGGCTTGCGAAACAGGAAGGCGACGACCAGCAGAACGATGATGTAGTGCGACAAGGCCGGAACTCAGCCCTTCCCGCCGGGCTCTTTGGGTTCGGCCGCGTCGAACGGCGCACCGGCCTTCTTCCAGGCGCCGAAGCCGCCGCTGATATGCGCAACGGGTTTCAGACCCATCTCCTGCGCGGCCTGCGCGGCCAGCGCCGAGCGCCAGCCGCCGGCGCAGAAGAAGACGAACTGCTTATCCTGGCTGAACACCGGCTTGGCATAGGGGCTTTCGGGATCGATCCAGAATTCCAGCATGCCGCGCGGGCAATGGAAGGCGCCGGGCATGCGTCCTTCCCGCTCCACTTCGCGGGGATCGCGCAGATCGACGAAGACGACGTCGTCGCGGCCATGCAACGCCTTGGCATCCTCGACCGACAGCGTTGTCACCTGCGCCTCGGCCTGCGCCAGCAGCGCCTTGTAGCCCTTGGTGATGATCTGCGGCATGACGCATGTCCCTTGTTGGCGGGCGGCACCGTGGCGGCTTGGCCTGCCGCCGTCAATCGCGCGCTTGCACGCCCGCGGGCCGCGCCGCACTGTGCCGGCCGGGAGAGCTTTCATGATCGGATTCGGCACCCTCGACGTGATCGCCTTTGCGTTCTTCGTGGCGTCGTGGCTCGGCTACCATTTCGCCGTCGAGATGGGACCTCATGCCGCCAAGAGCCTGAACATCAAGATGAACCTGCGCCGGGCGCGCTGGGTGCGCGAGGCGATGGGACGCGACAACCGCATCGTCGACACGCAGGTCATGAACGGCCTGCAGAACGGCACTGCCTTCTTCGCCTCGACCTCGCTGATCGCGATCGGCGGCTCGCTTTCGCTGCTCCAGTCGACCGACCGCGTCGTCGCGATCTTCGCCGATCTGCCCTTCGGCGCGGCCGTGACCACGCGCGCCGCCTGGGAGATGAAGGTCATCGGGCTGGCCGTGATCTTCGGTTACGCCTTCTTCAAATTCGCCTGGAGCTACCGGCTGTTCAACTACTGCGTCATCCTGATCGGCGCGCTGCCGCCGGCCAAAAGCCATAACGAGCTCGACGCGGTCCGCGCCGTCCACGAGATGACCGAGATGAACATCGCCGCTRGCCGGCATTTCAACCGCGGCCAGCGCGCCTTCTTCTTCGCGCTGGCCTATATGGGCTGGTTCCTCGGTCCGGCGACGTTCCTGATCTTCACAGCCGCGGTTCTGGTCGCGATGTACCGCCGGCAATTCGCCTCCGACGCCGCGCGCGTTTTCCGCCATCCGCCGCCTGGCGTGTTGGGCAAACACGAGCCGAAGCCGTGAGTGGCCCAACGGATGAGCTGGAGGCGGCGATGCTGCGGCTCGTCGCCGAACGCGGACCGGGCAGGACGATCTGCCCCTCGGAAGCCGCACGCGCCGTCGGCGGCGACCATCCCGATGGCTGGGGGCCGCTGATGCAGCCGGCGCGCAGGATCGCAGTCCGTCTGATGAAGGAAGGCCGCATCGTCATCACCCGCAAGGGCCGCCCGGTCGATCCCGACGATTTTCGCGGCGTCTACCGGCTGAGGCTGCCGGAGTAAGCGCTTTCTACGGCCCCGGAAACAGCGCGTCCGTATAGCCGGCGAGCCGATAGGCCACGAGCCCGGCCCATTCCTTGAGGCCGTCATCGGCGATGCCCAGGCCGCGCGGCGCGCGGCCCGACACGCGGATGAAGTCGGGGAGTTCGCGCTCGGTCAGGTAATCGACCGGAAACGCCTCGACATTGAAACCAGCCTTGCGAAACACGCCCATCGAACGCGGCATGTGCCAGGCCGAGGTCACGAGCAGCCAGCGCTCGCCGGGTTTTGGATCGGCCAGCGCCTTTGTAAAGATCGCATTCTCGCGGGTGTTGCGCGATCGATCCTCCAGCACGATGCGCTCGCGCGGCAGGCCCAGTCCCTCAAACAGCAGTTTCGCGCCATCGGCTTCGGTCTTTGTAACCGGCGAGATCAGGTTGGCCGCGCCTCCCGTAAAAACGAGCTTCGCCAGCGGATGCAGCCGCGCCAGTTCGACGGCCTTGGTCATGCGCGCCGCCGCGCTGGTCATCACCACGTCGCCGCGCGCGACCCCGATCGCGCCGCCGAGCACGATGATGCCGGCGACAGGCCCCCTCGCCGCATCCTGCTGCGGAAAGCGGTTCTCCAGCGGCCACATCACCAGCCGCGGCAGCGGGCTGAACGCCATCAGCGCGAGCAGGCCGAGCGCGGTGACGCCGAGCCAGCGCGCCATCCGGGCAAGACGCGTAAAGGCCAGCAGGGCCGCAAGCAGAGCCAGCAGGATCGACAGGTTGACCGGCGACAGCACGAACCAGACGAGCTTGGACAGGACGAAGAACATCGCGGCGGAACGGCCGACTTACCTGATGATCTGCGGCGGCGACGGCGGCTGGCGCTGCGTGGCCTGCGGGACACTGCGTTCAAGCTCGAGCGCGCGCTGGGCGACCTCGCGCAATTCGCATCCCGCCTGCCGGCCGACCTGGAAGCCCTCGCGCTGGGTGGAGGCGAAGAAGGCGCATTTCTGCGCGACGTAGCCCTCCCAGGCGACATGCAACGCCGCAAGCCGGCTGCGCCTCCCGGCGTCAAGCGGCCGCCCGGTCGCCTGCAGGGCAAGGCTCAGGCGCTCACGCCAGACCGCTTCCTCGCGCCGGGCGCAGCCGAGCTCGGCCTCGCGCCGGTTCTGGCCGGCGGCTGTGACGCAGGCGACGGCGATCAAGCCGATGCAGGAGCCGCTCGCCGTCGCGCCCTGTCGCAGGCAATTGGCCATCAGGCTGCGGTCTGCGCTGAGCGTCGGGTTGGTCTGCAGCGGCGCCTGCGCCAAGGCGGGCGCTGAAAGGACGATGGCGATGATGGGCAACGCGTGACGAAATGGATTCATGGTCCACATCATCATCGCATTCGCGGCGCGATCAAGGCGACGCAGCGTCACCTCAGCTGATCGGCATAGGCAAGGCCGGCTTCGCCGCCGGCCGCGCCGCGAGCGTCTCGTACCAGCGTTGCAGATGGGGCCGCGTCGCCCGCTCGACAGGCATATGGAGCCAGCGATGCAAACCCGGCCCGACCGTGATGTCGGCCATGCCGAAGCGTTCGCCGGCGAGGAAGCTGCGCGTCGCGAGATGGGCTTCGAGAATGTCCATCTTGGCTTCGGTCTTGGCGATCGAAGCTTCGATCACGGCGTTGTCGCGCTGGTCGGGCGCCGTACGGATCAGCCCCCAGAAGGCCGGCGTCATCGACGGCTGCAACTCCGAGATCATCCAGTCCATCCAGCGGTCGGCCTCGGAGCGGACGGACGGATCCTCATCCCAGATCCAGCCGGCGCCATAGCGCGCCGCGAGATAGCGCACGATGCTGTTGGATTCCCAGATGCAGACATCGCCGTCCTCCAGCGTCGGAACCTGGCCGTTGGGGTTCTTCGCAAGATAGGTCGGCTCGCGTGTTCCGCCGAAAGCCCCGCCCACATCGATCCGCTCGAAAGCCTGGCCGACTTCGCCGGCGGCCCAGACCGCTTTCTGTACGTTGACGGAGCTGATGCGCCCCAAGATCGTCAGCATTCCCACCCAGCTCCCGTTGTTGCTTTACGCCGACTGTCGGCCGCAGCGCCCATATTGGCAAGGCGGCTCGCGGCAGAGTGATATCACCTGCGCGGCTCAGGCGAACTCCATGATCACAGCGTCGACCGCGAGCGAATCGCCTTCCTTTGCCAATATCTTGGCAATTGTGACGTCCTTCTCGGCGCGCAGCACGTTCTCCATCTTCATGGCCTCGACCATGCAGAGCGCCTCGCCGGCCTTCACCTCCTGCCCGGCCGAAACCGAGATCGCCTTGACCAGTCCAGGCATCGGGCAGAGCAGGAACTTGCCGGTGTCGGCCGCGACCTTCTCCGGCATCAGCGCGGCCAGTTCGGCTTCGCGGACGGTGTAGACATGGGCGTTCGCATAGGCGCCGGCGTGGCCGAGCGCGACGCCGTTCAGAATCGCGCGCACCTGGGCTGCAACCGCGACCCCGTCGAGCGTGCCGCGCCAGACCGGCTCCCCCGGCCGCCACTCGCTGACGACCGAGATGCTGCGCGTGCCAAAACCGATCACGACCGCGCCGCCCTGTTCCGTGACGCCCTCGGTCACCTCGCCCTCGAAACGCTCGGCCCCGAGCGCGACGATGCGGGTCCGGTCGAAGGCGACCTTGCGCCAGCCCTGCATCTGCGCCGAGACGTTGCGCTTGCGCTGGTTCATGGCGTGGTCGCAGGCGATCGCGATGGCGGCCATGCGCAGCGCGATTTCGCCCGACGGCTGCGGCAGCGAAAAGCCCTCGGGGAACTCCTCGGCGATGAAGCCCGTCGAGAGATTGCCGGCGATCCAGCGCGGATGATGCATCAGCGCCGAGACGAACGGGATGTTGTGGCGGATGCCGTCGATGGCGAAGGCGTCGAGCGCCCGCCCCTGCGCCTCGATCGCGGCGACACGCGTCGGCGCATGGGTCACGAGCTTTGCGATCATCGGATCGTAGTAGATCGAGATTTCGCCGCCCTCGAAGACGCCGGTGTCGTTGCGTACGGTCGCCTCGCCGTCGGGGCCTTCGGCGGGTGGGCGATAGGTCACGAGACGCCCCGTCGAGGGCAGGAAGTTGCGCGTCGGATCCTCGGCATAGACCCGGCTCTCGACGGCCCAGCCATTCAGCTTCACGTCACTTTGAGTCATCCGCAGCTTCTCGCCATAGGCGACGCGGATCATCTCCTCGACGAGATCGACCCCGGTGATCATCTCGGTGACCGGATGCTCGACCTGAAGACGCGTGTTCATCTCGAGAAAATAGAAGGACTTGTCCTGGCCGGCGACGAACTCGACCGTGCCGGCGCTGTCGTAGTTCACCGCCTTGGCCAGCGCGACGGCCTGCTCGCCCATCTTGCGGCGCGTCGCCTCGTCGAGCAGTGGCGATGGCGCCTCCTCGACGACCTTCTGGTTGCGGCGCTGGATCGAGCATTCGCGCTCGCCGAGATAGATGACGTTGCCATGCTTGTCGCCGAGCACCTGGATCTCGATATGGCGGGGATCGACGATGAACTTCTCGACGAAGACGCGGTCGTCGCCGAAGGAGGACGCCGCTTCCGACTTTGCGCGCGCAAAGCCCTCGGCCACCTCGCCGGCGGAATGAGCGATACGCATGCCCTTGCCGCCGCCGCCGGCAGAAGCCTTGATCATCACGGGGTAGCCGATCTGATCGGCGATCGTCACCGCATGCGCGGGATCCTCGATGATGCCGAGATGGCCGGGCACGGTCGAAACATTGGCTGCGGCGGCTGCCTTCTTCGATTCGATCTTGTCGCCCATCGCGGCGATCGCGCCGGGATTGGGGCCGATGAAGACGATGCCGTTGTCCTTCAGCGCCTGGGCGAAGGCCTCGCGCTCCGAGAGAAAGCCATAGCCCGGATGCACGGCCTGCGCGCCCGTCGCCTTGCAGGCGGCGATGATCTTGTCGATGACGAGATAGGACTGCGCTGCCGCGGGCGGCCCGATATGCACGGCCTCGTCGGCCATCTCGACATGGAGCGCATCACGATCCGCGTCCGAATAGACCGCGACCGTCTTGATGCCCATCCGCTTTGCCGTCTTGATGACCCGGCAGGCGATTTCGCCACGGTTCGCGATCAGAATCTTCGAGAACATGCGTGGCGTCTCCCGGCGGTCAGAAAAGACTTCGACTGCCGGGGTTTAGTGGACGCCGCAGCCAGCGTCCACTAAAGCAGGATGCGAAAAACTGGCTACTGGTTTTTCGCAAAAAGACCTGTCTTGGCCGATGCCGGGCGCAAGGCTATCTGCCGGCTCCCGCGCCGGGAAGCGGCCGGGGCGAGCGTTCCTGCGCCGGCGTCGCTCAGCTTGCCAGCAGCACGCGCTCTGCGCTGAAGCCACGCACCTTGGCGCAGCCCTTGCGCATCGCAAAGCCGATCAGGCTCTCGTCGCAACGCTCGGCCTCGCGGACGATCTCGAAGGCGATGCGCTGCGCCGTCTGGGTCGGGCCGTCGCCGGCGCCGAGCGTCGTCACCAGCCAATGCGCCTTGTCGCGATCGACAATGCCGGTCGGACGGCTCTGCCAGACCGCGAAGTCGACGCATGTCGCGACCAGAAATTCGCCGAAGGCCGTGCAGGTCTCGGGCACGGCCCGGTCAAGAGCGAGCAGAACATCGATGACGTCGCGCGTCATCATCTCGTCGCTCAAGATCTCGCGCTGAAGCATCTTGACGTCTTCATCGTCGATCGCGTGACAATCCATCACGCGATCGACGAATTCACGAAGTTCATGACCAATCATGATTTAACCCCTGTCCGGCTTTGTTTTATGCCGGTATGTCCCTGTTGCAGGGAGACCATGACCCGGCACCTGCCAGCAGGTGGTTAATTCCCAAATCTGAACGGATATTCAGGTTAAATCGATCTGACTCGACGTGGTTGCGAGGACGTTACCTTTCAAGCTTCATCCATCAGTTCGCGCTCGCGATCAGCGCGCCGTCCTTGCATTGGCCAGTCTGGCCGATCGCCAGCGTCGACACGGGCAGAAGGGTCTCGTCGAAGGGCTTCCCGGCTTTCCCCTTGGCCAGTTCGAGCAGTTTCGTCGTCAGGTTCTGGAGCGAGTGCTGCGCGAAGATCGAACCGGACGGCAGCAGGTTGAAGCGGATATGCCTGATCTGCGGATCGCAAGCCTGCGGCGGGTAGATATTACGCAGCAGCAGGCGCGGATAGGCCAGAACCTCGCCATGCTCGTAGACGCGCTCGATCCGCAGGCCCTTCGACGTCACTGTGGTTTCGCTTGCAGGCAGATCGTAATAGCCCGTGATGAAGCTCGGATCGAAAGCGAAGACGCGCCGGACGCGCCTGTCCTTGTAAGCCGCCTGCTGGGCAAGCCCGCCGCCGAGCGAATGGCCGACCGCGATGATCTCGGTCACGCCCTTGCGGTAACAGGGCAAGCGCTCGATCCCGTCAAGGATCGGCATCATATGGTCCTGAACCTGCTCGTACTGGTCGTAAAGCGGCAGGAGGCGGGTCACCGGGCGGAAATTCGAGAGCCAGTCGTCGGTTTGACGCCGATCCGTGCCACGAAAGGCGAGCACCACGGCCTTGCAGAACGCGCCGCCCGGGCGGCCATGGGTCCAGATCTGCAGGCCAAGGCCGTCGAGAACCCGACCTTTCGGGGATTCGTCCTGCGCGCAGGAGCCTCGCTCACCAGCAAAGCCGAAATCGCGCCGGCGGCCCGCAACCTCGCCGCATTCGTTGATTAGCTTGCCGATGAGAACCCAGGGCCTGACCCAGGGGTCGGCCAGACGCCGGAACGACCGGGCATCGTCCGTCGCCGACGCTGGCGCAGCCGAAGGCCGCGACGCCGGCTTGGGCTCGCTCAGCCCATAGAGCGCGTCATCATAGGCAGCGAGCGATAGCAGCGCGTAGCCGACCACGAACGGCGCGACATCCAGCGCCTCGCGGCGCTCCGCATCCTCCACGCCGACGCGAATGCGCGCCGCGGCGGGATCCTGCACGATCTCGATGGTGGCGCAGCCGCCAAGCAGGGCGGCAAGCCACACCACTGCGAGCCCAACGCCACAACCGCGCCAGATTGTATTCATGGCCGCCCCCGCCCAAGCCCGGGCAGTCTGGGCGCGCATTCGGCATCGCACAAGGCGTCATGCGAGCCTCGGAGGAGACCGTCGCGAATTCAGCCTATCTTCAGGCCGGCTCGACGGCGGCGAGGCGATCGAGCAGCGCCGGCAGATCGTCGGCCCGGGAGAGGACGTAGCGCGCACCGAGCGCAACCAGCGTCGCGACTGGCTGGAACCCCCAGGACACAGCGATCGGAGTGACGCCGGCGGCGACCGCCATCTCGATATCGAACGAACTGTCGCCGACCATCGCGCTGCGCCCCGGCCGCGCACCCGTCTGCGCCATCGCCTGCAGGATCATGCCGGGATGCGGCTTCGAGGGCGCATCGTCGGCTGTCTGGATCGTCGAAAACAGCCCGTCCCAGCCATGGCGCTCGATGATGTAGTCGGCGCCCCGGCGCGATTTGCCGGTCGCGATCCCGAATTTCAATCCCGGCCGCTGCGCCAGCAGCGCCAGCGTCTCGGCGACGCCGGGGTAGAGCGGCTCATCCAGCGCCGGATCGGTCTCGGCCTGCCGGCGCATCGCGCCAAACACCGCGCGATAGGTTTCGGTCAGCTTCTCGTCGGGCACATCGAGCCCGGCGAGCTGCGCCAGTGCGATGCCGAGCGACAAGCCGATGACGCCAAGCCCCGCCTCGCGCCCGGGATGAACCAGACCGAGTTGCGCGAAGGTTTCGTATTGGGCGCCAAGAATGATCGCTTCGGAATCGATCAGCGTGCCGTCGAGGTCGAAAATGATAAGATCCATCGCGGCGCTGTAGCGCAGATTGCCGATGCCGGCCACCGCGCCGGGCTCATGGGCGGTGGCCGGCGGACGAGATCGGTCAGGATCTGGCCTCGCGGGCGCAGGCATCGACCGCCTTACGCAGATCGTCGCCGTCGAGCCCCTTGCCGCGCGCGTCCTTGCGGCATTCGGCCCGCTGGGCGAGGTCGGGCCGCTTGGCGTTGAAGCAGGCGACGAGCGCAGCCGTGCGGGTCGAGCCCGTCAGGTTGCGGCTGTCGACTTCCTCCTTGCAGGCCAGGCGCGCGGTTGCCGCCGTCGGCTTGCCGTCACGCGTCAGCCCGTCGCGGGCATAGAGCTGGACACCGGGGAATTTCGCCTGGATGCAGTCGCGCATGGCGGATTTCAGGTCGTCGCCCGAGAGCGCGACATTGTCGGCGAGGCAATCCTGCCGCGCCTTGGCGCGCGCCGCGCGCGGAACCGGCTCGTCTGGCGTGGTCAGCGCGGCGGCCTGCTGGCGCGGCGCGGGAGCCTGCGCGCCTGCCGGCACGACTGTGGAAAGGGACAGGAACAGGCCGGCAAGCAGGAAAGGCAAACGCATCATCGGAGCACCTGCGCAAAAGAGTGATTGGGAACAAAATTAGAACATAATCCAATTTGTTCCGCAACTGTTCTCTTGACGCTCCGTCATGGAAATCGAACGAAACGTGTCCAGACCTATTCGTCGGGCGCGTCCACGATCGGATCGTAATGCGCGTCCTCGAAGCCGAGCAGGTTCCAGGACTGGCGCATATGCGCCGGAAGCGGCGCGCTGACGTCGATCGTGCCCTTGCCGCGCGGATGCGGCAGCACGATCCGGCGCGCCAGCAGATGCAGCTTGTTCTGGATGCCGCCGGGGAGCTCCCAGTTCGCAATGTTGAAATATTTCGGATCGCCGACGATCGGATGCCCGATATGGGCGGCGTGCGCGCGCAGCTGGTGGGTGCGCCCGGTGACCGGCTTCAGCGAAAGCCAGGCGAGCTTCTGCGCGGCGGTCTCGACCACGGCGTAATAGGTCACGGCATGCATCGCGCCATCGTCGCCATGCTTGGCGACCGCCATGCGCTGGTCCCCGTCATAGGCCTCTTCGCGGGCGAGATAGGTCGAAATCCGGCCCTGGCGCACGCGGGGCACGCCGGCGACCAGCGCCCAATAGACCTTGCGCGCCGAGCGCGAGCGGAAGGTCTTCGCCAAAGTCGCCGCCGCGAACCGCGACTTCGCGATGACGAGGCAGCCCGAGGTATCCTTGTCGAGGCGATGGACCAGCCGCGGCTTCTGGCCGTCCTTGCCCATCATCGCATCGAGCATCTGGTCGACATGGCGCGTCGTGCCGGAGCCGCCCTGAACCGCAAGGCCCGCCGGCTTGTTCAGCACGATGACGTCGTCATCCTCATAGAGCGTGATCGAGCGCAGGAAGCCGAGCGTGTCCTCGTCGGCCTTGAGCGAGCGCGGGCGCTGCTCCTGGGGGTCGAGCTTCAGCGGCGGAATGCGGACGGTCTGGCCCGCTTCGAGCCGGTCCTTGCTGTCGGCGCGCTTGCCGTTGACGCGCAGTTCGCCCTTCCGGACGATGCGCTGGATATGGCTGAAGGAGAGCTGCGGAAAGCGCGTCTCGAGGAAGCGGTCGATCCGCATCTCGTTTTCGTCTGGCGTCACGACGAGCTGCTGCACGCCGGTGGCGAGCACCTGCGCCGTCTCGGCCTTGATCTCGGCGCGCGTCGGCGCATCGGTTACGGGCGGCCTGCGCGGTGCGGGCTTGCGCGGTGCAACCGTCCGGGCCGTTGCAGGCCTGCTCTCGACGGCTCTCGGGTCGCCGGTTCTCGGCGGATCGCGATGGGGCTTTGGATCGCGCGTTGGCTCGGTGCGGACCACGGCCTCCTCGCGCTCTTCGCGGGGTCTGGCAGCCGCGCGCGCCGGACGACGTGCATCGTGGCCCGGGCGCTTGCTCTTGAGCGCACCCGCCGCCGGAGGCCTGCCATCACGCGCAGGCCCACTGCTCTTCGATTTACCGATGCGCGGACCGGCGCCGGGGCCTTTTCCGCCAGCGCTTCTGCCGCCGGCGCTTCTGCCACCAGGACTTCTGCCACCGGGAGTTTTGCCGCCGGTTCTCATGATAAGCCCCGCATGACGGCGAGCCCGCCGGCCAGCGCCGCCAGCGACAGCGCGACCGACGCCGCGACGTAAGCTCCAGCCAGCATCGCCTCGCCGCGTTCCCAGAGCAGGATCGCGTCGAGCGAGAAGGCCGAGAAGGTCGTGAAGCCGCCGAGGATGCCGGTGGTCAGGAACAGGCGAAGATCCTGCGACCAGCCCTCGCCCGCCTTGAACGCGAACCAGCCGGCGACGAGCCCCATCAGCCCGGAGCCGACGATGTTGATCGCAAGCGTGCCGACGGGAAAGCCGGAGCCGAATGATTTCAGCACGGCCAGATTGACGCCATGCCGCAGCATGCCGCCGATGCCGGCGCCGAGAAAGACGAGGAGCGTGGAGGTCATCGGGGTGGAATAGAGCGCGGGGGCGTGGCGCACAAACGAAATCGGAAGCCTGTCATCCCTCCCGCTCCGACCTCAGCTTCGCCCAATACTCCAGCCGCTTCCTGATCTCGCGCTCGAAGCCGCGTTCGGGCGGATCGTAGAAGACCTGCCGTCCGAGCGCGTTGGGCCAGTAGTTCTGGCCCGAGAAGGCGTCTGGCGCGTCGTGGTCATAGGCGTAAGCCGCGCCGTAGCCTTCGTCCTTCATCAGCTTCGTCGGCGCGTTCAGGATCGTCTTGGGCGGCATCAGCGAACCGCCCTGCTTGGCGGCGCGCACCGCGTTCTTGTAGGCGAGATAGGCCGCGTTCGATTTCGGCGCGGTGGCGAGATAGATCACCGTGTTGGCGAGCGCGAGCTCGCCCTCGGGCGAGCCGAGCTGCTCATAGGTCTGGGCTGCAGCGCGCGCATGCATCAGCGCCTGCGGATCGGCGAGCCCGATATCCTCCACCGCCATTCGCACCAGCCGCCGCGCCAAAAAGCGCGGATCCTCGCCGGCATCGAGCATGCGGGCGAAGTAATACAGCGCCGCATCGGGGTCGGAGCCGCGGATCGTCTTGTGCAGGGCCGAGATCAGATTGTAGTGGCCGTCCTGCGCCTTGTCGTAGATCGGGGCGCGGCGCTGGATCACCTCGGCGAGCCCCGCTTCGTCGAAGATCTCGTCGGGCTTGGCGGCGCGCCAGAGCTCTTCGGCCAAGGTCAGCACGGCGCGCCCGTCGCCATCGGCAAAGCGGGCGAGCGCAAGGCGCGCCTCCGGCGTCAGCGGCAGCGGCCGGTTCTCCAGAAGTTCGGCCCGGCCAAGCAGGAAGAGCAGCGAGCCCTCATCCAGCGATTTGAAGGTCAGGACGCGCGCCCGCGACAGCAGCGCCGCATTCAGCGCGAAGGACGGGTTCTCGGTCGTCGCCCCCACCAGCGTGATCGTGCCGTCCTCCATCACCGGCAGGAAGGCGTCGAGCTGGGCGCGATTGAAGCGATGGATCTCGTCGACGAACAGCAGCGTGCCCTTGCCACCGAGCCTGTGGCCTCTGGCCTGCTCGAAGACCTTCTTCAGATCGGCGATGCCGGAGAAGATCGCGCTGATCTGCTCGAAGCCGAGATCGACCTGCCCGGCGAGCAGCCGCGCCACGGTGGTCTTGCCGGTGCCGGGCGGCCCCCAGAAAATCAGGCTGCCGATCGAACCCGAGGCGACGAGCCGTGTCAGCGCGCCGTCCGGTCCGGTCAGATGCTCCTGGCCCGCGACCTCGCCCAGCGTCGTCGGGCGCAGGCGGTCGGCGAGCGGGCGCGGACCGGATTTATCGAGGCCCGACGCGGAAAAGAGATCGCTCACCCCGGGAAGACCGAGGTCACGCTCTGGCCGCCGCGCGAGATCGTCACCTCCCACTGGCGTTTGCGCTCTTTCGTGGCGGTTTCGACCTCGCGGGTCGTGGCCATGCGCTCGCCGTTCAGAGCCTGGATGATGTCGCCCTTCTGGAAGCCGACACGCGCAGCCGTGCTGCCCTCCTCGACCTCCGCCACGACGACGCCGCCATCGTTCCCTACATCGATCGACAGCTCCTCGGAGACGGAGGGCGACAGGTTCATCACCGTCAGCCCCGCCAGCGGCGTGCGGCCCGAAAGGGCGAGCTTGTCGCGCGGGCGCGTCTCCGGCGCGGGGATCAGCTTGACCGGCAGCACCAGACGCTTGTCGCCGCGCAGCACTGTCAGCGTCGTCGTGCCGTTGAGCGGGCGTGTCGCGAAGCGGTAGCCGAAGGCCTCGGGATCATCGACCGCAAAGCCGTCCACCGCGAGAATGACGTCGGAGCGGCGCAGGCCGGCCTCGGCGGCAGGCCCCTTCTCGACGACGCTGGCGACGACCGAGCCCGCCGGCCGGTCAAGGCCGAGGCCATCCGCGACATCGGCGGTCAGCGCCTGAAGCCTCGCCCCGAACCACGGCCGGCGCACCAGCGTCGCGCCTGCCTTTGCGCTTTCGAGCACCACCCGCACCATGGCCGAGGGGATGGCGAAGCCGATGCCGACGCTGCCGCCGGAGCGCGAGAAGATCGCGGTGTTGATGCCGACCACCCTGCCCTGCATGTCGACGAGCGCGCCGCCTGAATTGCCCGGGTTGATCGCGGCATCGGTCTGGATGAAGGACTGCGCATCGCCGACGCCGACCTGCGTCCGGGCCAGCGCCGAGATGATGCCCTGTGTGACCGTCTGGCCGACACCGAAGGGGTTGCCGATCGCCAGCACGATGTCGCCGATCTCGACCTTGTCGGAATCGGCGAGCTCGATGGTGGCGAGATCCTTGACGCCCTTGAGCTTGAGCACGGCGAGATCGGTGCGCGGATCGCGAAGCAGGATCGTCGCCTCGACCTCGCGCTTGTCGGCGAAGGAGACCTTGACCTCGCTCATGCCCTCGATGACGTGGTTGTTGGTGACCACGAGACCGCCGCTGTCGACGACGACGCCCGAGCCGAGCGAGCGCTGGACGCGCTCCTGCGGCACGCCGAACCCCCGATCCCCGAAGAAGCGACGGAAGAACGGGTCGTCCATGAAGGGGTTGCGCTGCTGCTTTTCGACCCGCGCGCCGTAGACGTTGACCACGGCGGCCGCGCTTTGCTTCACCACCGGCGCGAAAGACAGCGACAGCTGCTGGCGCGTCTCCGGTACCTGCTTCGTCTGCGCCATTGCGGCCTGCGGCGACAGGCCGGACAGAAGGCAGAGTGCAGTGGCGGCAGCCAGTGTCCTGATGCGGGTGGCGGCGGCGCTGTCGGTCATGCCTGTCCTCTCGAATGAAACAAAAGCTCTGGAATCACGTTGCATCTGGGGAATTTCAAAAACGATGTCTGCTTGCCGGCCTCGCAGCCGCCCAATCTTCACCCGAACATGCCGACTAACGCCACCGCACTGCAAAGGAGCGGGATATGAGCTTGATACGTCTTATTTATGCCAGCAAAAGCCGGCTCGTCGAGGCCAATCGCCACGACGAGATCGGCCGGATCATTGCGAGCGCCCGACGCCTCAATGCGCAAAATCATATAACGGGATTTCTGCTGGCGACGCCGGAGGCGTTCGCCCAGATACTCGAAGGCGAACGGCTCAGCATTGCCGAAACCTATGGCCGGATCGTGGTCGATCAGCGCCATACCGCCGTTACTCTGATGGCGGAGGAACCGATCGGTGAGCGTCGCTTTTCCGACTGGTCGATGGGGCTCGCCGAGCGCGACGAGACCACGGCCTTCATTTTCGGACTCTACGGCGTGACGCCCGAGGCCGACCTGCCGAGCCAGCCGGTCGACGCGTTGCTCGATCTTGCCGGCGAACTGTCACACCGGCCGTCCTGACGGCGGCGCGCCTCACTTATCGCTCAACAGCACCTTGTAGCGTTCGATCTCGCCGGGGATCATCCCGGCCACAAAGGCGGGTGTCAGCTCTTCGGCCGTCGGCGGAACCGAGGAGAGCTGCTTGAATCGCTCTTGCAGCGTCTTGCTGGAAACCGCTGTGCGCAAAGCCTCATTCAGCCTGGCGATGATCGGTTGAGGCGTATTCTTGGGCGCAAACAGGGCGTTCCAGCCCTGCGCCTGGAAGGCCGGCAGGCCCGCCTCCTTCGAGGTCGGGATATCGGGCATGCTCTCGAGCCGGTTGGGCGTCGCCACCACCAGCGCATGCACCTTCTTGCCTTCGATGGCGCCTGAGAGCGATGTCGCCGCGTCGCAGACGCCGTCGATCTGCCCGCCCATGGCGTCGTTCAGCGCGGGCCCCGCGCCGCGATAGCTGACGAGCGCGACATCGACGCCGGCCGCCTTAACGAAATTGCGGCAGATCAGATAGTTCGACGAGCCGACCCCGGCATGGCCGAGACTGACCTTGCCGGGGTTTTTCTTCGTATAGTCGATGAATTCGGCCAGCGTTTTGGCCGGGAAATCGAGCTTGAGCGCGATCATCGGCGAGGTCTTGGCGACGAGCCCGATCGGCGCGAAATCGGCGTTCGTGTATTTCAGGTCGAAATAGATCGAGTAGGAGGCGGCATTGGTGCCGCTGTTGCCGATCACGATGGTGTAGCCATCGGGCTCGGCGCGCGACGCACGCGTCAGCGCCGTGGCCCCGCCCGCCCCGCCCATGTTCTCCATGACGATGCGCTGGCCGAGCGCGCGCCCCATTTCTTCACCGACGAGGCGCGCGATCACGTCCGATGAACCGCCAGCCGCGAAGGGCACGATCATGGTGATCGGCTTGGACGGATACTTGTCCTGGGCCAGCGCTCCAGCCTGGGCCGCCAATGCAGCGGCAAGCACCATGACTCCTGCGATATTCGACCTTCTCATTCCACCCTCCCGGTCGTCGATCTGCGCCGACGAGATCACTGCGCGATCATACGAGCCTAGACCAGCAGATGATCGAGTGGGAACCGCATTCTGACAGGCGCGTACGTGAGATCAGGCTACGGCCTGCGAAACGCCTTCGGCATCAACGTGGTCGGCGTTGTCGCGCTTCTGAGGCATTCCTTGCCGGAACCGTCGTCGATCGAAAGTCGGCTTGCCTCGATTTTGTAATGGCAGGTTTTATAGAGCGCGCCGCCATGGTCCTTGATATCGACGCGCCCCTTGCCGCCGAGCTCCCATTTCACGCTCAGCACGTAGCCAGCATCGTAATTGAAGTTGAACTCGCCGTCGGTCTTGAATTCCACGGTGTGCGATGAGCCGTCCTCGGGTTGCCAGAAGCCAACGAGCAGTCGCCGATCTTCCTCCGTCGCCTGAGCGCAGGATGATAAGATCAAAGCGAATGCAGCAGCGGCAAGACCATGTTTCACGCGCGGCATCTCCGGCTATTCGAGCGTGATCGTAACATCTGATTTCACTGAGCGCATAGAATTTGCGGAATGTAACAGTCTCATTCAGCCAAAAGAAAAGGCGGCCCAAAAGGCCGCCTTCTTGAAACATCGCGCGAGAGAAAGCCTCAGGCGGCTTCGTCTTCAGCCGTGAAGACCGGGCCGGAATCCTTGCCCTTGGCGTCGACATCGCGATCGACGAACTCGATCACGGCCAGCGGAGCGTTGTCGCCGAAGCGGAAGCCCGCCTTCATGATGCGCAGATAGCCGCCATTGCGCTCCTTGTAGCGGGGACCGAGCACCGCGAAGAGCTTGCCGACGAGCGCGACGTCCTTGATCTGCGCGATCGCCTGGCGGCGGGCATGCAGATCGCCGCGCTTTGCGAGCGTGACCAGCTTCTCGACGACGGGGCGCAGGTCCTTGGCCTTGGGCAGCGTGGTGGTGATCTGCTCGTGCTTGATCAGGGCCTGGGACATGTTGGCGAACATCGCCTGGCGATGCTCGACCGAGCGGTTGAAACGACGACCGCGAAAACCGTGACGCATGGGATGGCTCCTTCGATGATTTACGGCCGCCGTGCCACGGTACGGCCGTTCTTTATGCTCCGGCGCTCATGCGCCGTGCGGGAAACTGGCGCGGGACGGACCCGCGCCGGCTGGATCAGTAGTGCTCCTCGAAGCGCTTGGCGAGCTCTTCGATGTTCTCCGGCGGCCAGCCGGTCACGTCCATGCCGAGATGCAGGCCCATGGTGGCGAGCACTTCCTTGATCTCGTTCAGCGACTTGCGGCCGAAGTTCGGGGTGCGCAGCATCTCGCCCTCCGACTTCTGGATCAGGTCGCCGATATAGACGATGTTGTCGTTCTTCAGGCAGTTCGCCGAACGCACCGAAAGCTCGAGCTCGTCGACCTTCTTGAGCAGCGCCGGGTTGAAGGGCAGCTGCGGCGCGGTCGAGACGGCCTCTTCCTTGCGCGGCTCCTCGAAGGTGATGAACACCGCGAGCTGGTCCTGCAGGATGCGGGCGGCGAGCGCCAGCGCGTCCTCGGGGGTCAGCGAACCGTTGGTCTCGATCTGCAGGGTCAGCATGTCGCGGTCGAGGTTCTGGCCCTCGCGGGTGTTCTCGACGCGGTAGGAGACCTTCTTCACCGGCGAGTACAGGCTGTCGACCGGGATCAGGCCGATCGGCGCGTCTTCCGGGCGGTTCTGCTCGGACGGGACATAGCCCTTGCCGGTGTTGACCGTGAACTCCATGCGGATCTCGGCGCCCTCGTCCAGCGTGCAGAGCACGAGGTCGGGGTTCAGGATCGAGACATCGCCGATGGTGTTGATGTCGCCGGCGGTGACCGTGCCCGGGCCGGTCTTGCGCAGGGTCATGCGCTTGGGGCCCTCGCCCTGCATCTTGACCGCGATCGCCTTGATGTTGAGGACGATGTCGGTGACGTCCTCGCGGACGCCCGGGATCGAGGAGAACTCATGCAGCACGCCGTCGATCTGGACGGCGGTGACGGCCGCGCCCTGGAGCGACGACAAAAGCACGCGGCGCAGCGCGTTGCCGAGCGTCATGCCGAAGCCACGCTCCAACGGACGCGCGACCACGGTGGCGTGGCGCTTGGGGTCGTCTCCGACCTTGATTTCGAGCTTGTTCGGCTTTGACAGGTCCTGCCAATTCTTGCTGATCACGACCGCACTCCTGGTGCTTGAATTCAATGGCGGCGGCGGGCCGCCCCGGACAGACGCCCGCCGGTGCGGGCGCCTCGATGATCAGGCGTCAGACGCGACGGCGCTTGCGCGGCCGGCAGCCGTTATGCGGGATCGGCGTCACGTCGCGGATCGAGGTCACGGTGAAGCCGGCGGCCTGAAGGGCACGCAAAGCGGACTCACGACCCGAACCCGGGCCGGTGACTTCCACTTCGAGCGTGCGCATGCCGTGCTCGGCAGCCTTGCGGGCGGCGTCCTCGGCTGCGACCTGCGCCGCATACGGGGTCGACTTGCGCGAGCCCTTGAAGCCCATCGTGCCGGCCGAGGACCACGAGATCGTGTTGCCCTGCGCGTCGGTGATGGTGATCATGGTGTTGTTGAACGAGGCGTTCACATGGGCGACGCCGGAGACGATGTTCTTGCGTTCGCGGCGCTTCACGCGTTGTGCTTCTTTGGCCATAGGTCTTTCATCCTTCGAGCGCGCCCGTGATGCCAGGCGCTGGGGAGAGGTATTCCGCCGTCATGCCCGGGCTTGTCCCGGGCATCTCAGGCAGGAGAAGGCGCTGGACGCGCCCTCGTCACAAGATCCTCGGGTCAAACCCGACGATGACGATCGCCTCTGGCAATCGTCACTTCTTCTTGCCGGCGATCGCCTTCGGCTTACCCTTCCGGGTTCGCGCATTGGTATGCGTGCGCTGACCGCGAACCGGCAGGCCGCGGCGATGGCGCAGACCGCGATAGCAGCCGAGATCCATCAGGCGCTTGATGTTCATCGAGACTTCGCGACGAAGGTCGCCCTCGACGAGATAGTCGCGATCGATGGCCTCGCGGATCTGGAGCACTTCGGCGTCGGTCAGCTGGTTGACGCGGCGCTCGGCGGCGATGCCGACCTTGGTGCAGATCTCCTGGGCCTTGGCCGAGCCGATGCCGTGGATATACTGCAGGCCGATGACGACGCGCTTGCCGGTGGGAATATTGACGCCTGCGATGCGGGCCATAGTCTATTCTCCATGTCGGCCGGGGCGCCCGATGGCGCTACGGCGGTGAAAGATACCTCGCGCCGGTGGAGGCCGGCCCTTGCGAAGCGTTGAACCCGTTCCACGCAACAACGCGACGCCGTCCCTTCTTGCGAAGGCAACGGCATCGCTCACATGAAACCGGATGCGGGTCGGTAGACGCTCGCGGCGCGCGAGTCAAGCCTTCGGACAGCCCGGTCGCAGGTCAGCGTGGAATAAGCGAAACGACCAGCACGAAGACAATCTCGACGAGGGGGATGCCAAAATAGATGGCAAGAAAGCCGGCAATCCACATCCCGATCTTGACCAGCCAGGACGGGTGAGCAGTCGCGTGCCAGGCGAAAAATGTGCTGGCGCCGCTCAGGCACAGCGCGACGACGCCGATGATCGGCGATCGCACCTTTGGAGGGATCAGATCGCCAAGAACAAGAAAGACCGCACCGATGACGAGGAGCTGGGCCGCAAGCCCGAACAGAAAGGCGCGCTTCACGCGGCGCTCCCGGAGCCTGCTTCAGTTCTGACGACGGGATTGGCCATGACCGGATCATAGCCGATCAAGGACAATTCGGCCAGAACCTCGCATTTCAGGCCGATACGGCACCAAAAAATCGGTGACCGCCTTCCGGGCGGCTCAGCCCGCCAGCGTCGTCTCGATGACGGCCGTCACCTGATCGATCGGCTGCATGCCGTCGATCCTGGTCAGTTGGCCACGCTTCTCATAATAGGGCGCAACCACCGCGGTATCGCGGTTGTAGGCCTCCAACCGGGTCTTGAAGACGTCCGGATCGTCATCCTTGCGGACCGGCTGGCCGGCGGCCTTCGCCTCTTCGGCGCGCTTGACGATGCGGCCGACGAGCTTGCTCTGGTCGACCGTCAGTTCGAGGACCTTGTCGAGCTTCAGCCCCTTGGAGGCGAGCATCACGTCGAGCGCCTCGGCTTGCGCCAGCGTGCGCGGGAAGCCGTCGAGGATGAAGCCCTTCTTCGCGTCCGCTTCCTCGATTCGGTCGGCGACGATGCCGATGACGATCTCGTCGGAAACGAGCCCGCCCGAATCCATCACCGCCTTGGCCTTGACGCCGACCGGCGTTTCCGCCGCAACGGCGGCGCGCAGCATGTCGCCGGTCGAAAGCTGCGGAATGCCATGCTTCGCGACGATGCGCGCTGCCTGAGTGCCCTTACCCGCCCCCGGCGGCCCCAGAAATACCAATCGCATCAGCGCTTCGCCCCTCGCAACTTCGCCTTTTTCACCAGCCCCTCATATTGATGGGCCAGCAAATGTCCGTGGACTTGCGCCACGGTATCCATTGTCGTCGTCACCACGATCAGCAGCGACGTACCGCCCAGAAGAATGATCGGTATCTGGGCATAGGTGATCATGAACTCCGGGATAAGGCAGACGATAGTCAAATAGCCGGCTCCGAGCACCGTGATGCGCGTCAGCACCCGGTCGATATGCTCGGCGGTGCGCTCGCCGGGGCGGATGCCCGGCATGAAGCCGCCATGCTTCTTGAGATTATCGGCCGTCTCGACCGGATTGAACACGATCGCGGTGTAGAAGAAGCAGAAGAAGATGATCAGCGCCGCGTAGAGGAACATGAACAGCGGCCGGCCATGCGCGAGATAGGTCGCGATGATCGAGAGGAAGCCCGTCCCTCCCGAAGCCTGCGAGAAGCTCGCGATCGTCGTCGGCAGCAGCAGCAGCGACGAGGCGAAGATCGGCGGTATCACGCCGGCGGTGTTGAGCTTCAGCGGCAGGAACGAGGTCTGGCCCTCATACATGCGGTTGCCGACCTGGCGCTTGGGATAGTTGATCAGCAGTCGGCGCTGCGCCCGCTCCATGAACACGCAGAACGCGATGACGCAGATCGCCATGACAAGGATCAGCAGCAGCAGGCCGGTCGAGATCGCGCCCTGGCGGCCGAGTTCCAGCGTCTGGGCAAGCTGCGACGGAAATTCCGCGATGATGCCGGAGAAGATGATCATCGAAGTGCCGTTGCCGATGCCGCGGCTGGTGATCTGTTCGCCGAGCCAGAGCAGGAACATCGTGCCGCCGACCAGCGTGATCGTGGTCGAAAGCAGGAAGAACGGGCCAGGCTCCAGCACGAGATTGCCGGACCCCTGCAGGCCGACGCCGATACCATAGGCCTGGAACACGGCCAGCAGCAGGGTCAGGTAACGGGTGTACTGATTCAGGATCTTGCGGCCCTGCTCGCCCTCCTTCTTCAGCGCCTCGAAGGTCGGGACGACGCTGGAGAGCAGCTGGACGATGATCGAGGCCGAAATATACGGCATGATCGCCAGCGCGAAGATCGCAAGCCGGCCGACGGCGCCGCCCGAGAACATGTTGAACAGGCCAAGCACGCCTGTCTGCGACTGCTTGAACAGGTCGGCGACGGCTTCGGGGTTCATGCCCGGCAGCGGGATGTAGGTGCCGAGCCGGTAGATCACCAGCGCGCCAAGCGTGAACCAGATGCGCTTCTTGAGCTCATCGGCCTTGGCGAAGGCGCCGAAATTCAGGTTTGCCGCAAGCTGTTCAGCCGCCGATGCCATGCGTCCGGTCCTTGGGTCTCGAAATCTGTCGCCGGCGCAGGATGCGCCAGACATTCAAACGGCGGCCAGGGCTTCTGGCCCGGCCGCCGTTCGCTGATCTTCATGTAAGCGTCGCGCTCACGCCTGTGAAGCGGCTACCAGAATCTTGATCGTGCCGCCGGCCTTCTCGATCGCCTCGACGGCCGACTTCGACGCACCCGCCACCTCGAAGGCGAGCTTCGCCTTGAGTTCGCCGACGCCCAGGATCTTCACGCCGTCGGTCGCCTGGCGGGTGATCACGCCGGCGGCGACGAGCGCCTCGATCGTGACCGCGCCCTTGGGATCGAGCTTGCCGGCCTCGACAGCCTGCTGGATGCGACCGAGATTGACCTCGTTCAGATCCTTGGAGAACAGGTTGTGGAAGCCGCGCTTGGGCAGGCGACGATAGAGCGGCATCTGGCCGCCCTCGAAGCCCTTGACCGCGACGCCGGCACGGGCCTTCTGACCCTTGACGCCGCGCCCGCCGGTCTTGCCCTTGCCGGAACCGATACCGCGGCCGACCCGGATGCGCGACTTGTGAGCGCCTTCGTTGTCACGAATTTCTGTGAGTTTCATCGGACGATCCCCTCACTTCGCGTCGACGACGCGCACGAGGTGGCTGACCTTGTCGATCATACCCCGTACGGCAGGCGTATCGACCAGGGTCGACTGCCGGCGAATCTTGTTCAGGCCGAGACCGATCAGGGTCTGGCGCTGCGATGCCTCGCGGCGGATCGGGCTTCCGATCTGCTCGACGACGACGGTGGCTTCAGTCTTGGCTTTAGCGTTCTTGGCCATGATCGCCCCCTCACGCTTCGACAGCGGCGTCGGTGCCGGCATCGCGGCGACGCGTCTGCAGGGCCGAAACCTTGAGCGAACGGCGCGCGGCGACGCCACGCGGGCTATCCTCGTTTTTCAACGCGTCGAACGTCGCGCGAACAAGGTTGTAGGGGTTCGACGAGCCAAGCGACTTCGACACCACGTCCTGCATGCCGACGGCCTCGAAGACGGCGCGCATCGGTCCGCCGGCGATGATGCCGGTACCGGCCGGAGCCGCGCGCAGCACGACCTTGCCGGCGCCGTGACGGCCCTGGACGTCGTGATGGAGCGTGCGGCCTTCGCGCAGCGGAATGCGGACCAGCCCGCGCTTGGCGGCTTCCGTCGCCTTGCGGATGGCCTCGGGCACTTCGCGGGCCTTGCCATGGCCGAAGCCGACGCGGCCCTTCTGGTCGCCCACGACGACGAGAGCAGCGAAGCCGAAGCGACGGCCGCCCTTCACCACCTTGGCGACGCGGTTGATGTGGACCAGACGGTCCACGAATTCTGAATCGCGCTCTTCGCGATCGCGGTCACGAGGTTCTCTCGCCATTGTATTCCCTCTTACTTGCGCGGTCGAAGCCTTCAGGCCCGCCGCTCGCTCGAGCATCCCGAAAAGGATGACGTAGAAACAGCCCGCGAACGGCGACAGGCGCCGCCCGCAGGCTGTGATCGGATCAGAAGTTCAGGCCGCCCTCGCGGGCCGCCTCGGCCAGCGCCTTGACGCGGCCGTGATACATGTAGGAGCCGCGGTCGAAGACCACGTCCTTGACGCCAGCCTTGACGGCGCGCTCGGCGATCAGCTTGCCGATCGCGCTCGCGGCCTCGACATTCGCACCCGACTTGATGTCGGCGCGGATGTCCTTGTCCATCGACGAGGCCGAAGCGAGGGTGACCCCCTTCACGTCGTCGATGATCTGGGCGTAGATCTGCTTGCCGGTGCGGTGCACCGACAGGCGGGCGCGGCCATTGGCGACCGCCTTGATGGCGCGGCGGACACGGGCCCGACGGCGCGCAGTGTTTTCTGTCTGCTTGCTGCTCATGGCGCTTACTTCTTCTTCCCTTCCTTGCGGAAGATGAATTCGCCGGCGTACTTGACGCCCTTGCCCTTATAGGGCTCGGGGCCGCGATAGTCGCGGATCTCGGCGGCTGTCTGACCGACCACCTGCTTGTCGATGCCGGTGATGACGATTTCCGTCGGCTTGGGCGTGACGATCGCGACACCCTCGGGGATCGCGTAGTCGATGTCGTGGCTGTAGCCGAGCGACAGCTTGAGCACCTTGCCGTTGACGGCGGCCTTGTAGCCGACGCCGTTGATCTCGAGCTTCTTCTCGAAGCCCGCGGTCGTGCCAAGAACGAGGTTGGCGATGCGCGCGCGCGACGTACCCCAGAGCGAACGGGCGCGCTTGCTCTGCGAGCGCGGCTGAACGGCGATCGAGCCGTTCTCCAGCGCGACCGAGACGTCGTCGGGGACGGTGAAGGAGAGTTCCCCCTTCGCGCCCTTGATCTTAACGAGCTGGCCGGCGACGTTGGCGGTGACGCCAGCGGGAACCGGAACAGGCTTCTTACCGATACGAGACATTGGATTTCTCCTGAAAACGAGCGGCGTGCAGGGTCAGAAGACCTTGCAAAGCACTTCGCCGCCCACGTTCTGCTCGCGGGCAAGATGATCGGGCATCACACCCCTCGGCGTCGAAATGATGGTCACGCCCAGGCCGTCGGCCACGCGCGGCATCGTTTCCACCGAAGAATAGACGCGGCGGCCGGGCTTCGAGACCCGCGAGATCGACCGGATGACCGGCAGTCCCTCATGGTACTTCAGCTCGATGTCGAATTCGGTCCGGCCATTGCCGAACTCGGTGGTGGAGTAGCCGCGGATGTAGCCCTCGGACTGAAGCACGTCGAGGACGCGGGCCCTCAGCTTCGAACCGGGCGTCGAAACGCGCGACTTGCGCCGCATCTGCGCATTGCGGATGCGGGTCAGCATATCTCCAAGCGGATCAATGATCACGATGCGTCCTCCTCACCAGCTCGACTTGACGAGGCCGGGAACCAGCCCCTTGTTGCCGAGCTCGCGCAGAGCAATGCGCGACATCTTCAGCTTGCGATAAACGGCGCGCGGACGCCCCGTGACTTCGCAGCGGTTGCGCACCCGGGTCGGAGCCGAGTTGCGCGGCAGTTCGGCCAGCTTGAGGCGAGCGAGGAAACGCTCGTCCATGGACTGGCTTTCGTCATTGGCGATCGCGAGAAGGCGCGCGCGCTTGCCGGCGAATTTCTTCACCAGCCGCTTGCGGGCGTTGTTGTTCTCGACGGAGCTTTTCTTAGCCATCGATATCTCCTGGTTTCCGCGTATGAGCGGTTAAGCTCACTGCCGGAACGGGAAGTTGAAGTGCTTGAGCAAGGCGCGCGCCTCGTCGTCCGACTTCGCAGTCGTGCAGACGATCACGTCCATGCCCCACACGGCGTCGACCTTGTCGTAGTTGATCTCGGGGAACACGATGTGCTCCTTGATCCCGAGCGCGAAATTGCCGCGCCCGTCGAACGACTTGGGGTTGAGGCCCCGGAAGTCGCGCACGCGGGGCAAGGCGATGGTGACGAGCCGGTCGACGAACTCGAACATCTTGGTCTTGCGCAGCGTGACCTTGCAGCCGACCGCCATGTTCTCGCGCAGCTTGAAGCCGGCGATGGCGAGGCGGGACTTGGTGATGACCGGCTTCTGGCCGGCGATCAGCGCGAGGTCGCCGGCGGCGTTGTCGACCTTCTTGCGGTCGGCCGTGGCTTCGCCCACGCCCATGTTGATGACGACCTTCTCGATGGTCGGCACTTCCATGACGTTCTTGTAGCCGAATTCGGCGATCATCGCGGGACGGACGACGTCCTCGTAATGCTTCTTCATGCGCGGCGTGAGAGCCGCCTGCTGCTGGGTATCAGCCATCGATCAGATCTCCCGAACGCTTGGCGAAACGGACCTTGCGGCCATCGTCGAGCACCTTGAAGCCGACACGGGTCGGCTTGCCGTCCTTGGGATCGGCCACGGCAAGGTTCGACAGGTCGATCGTCGCTTCCTTGCTGATGATGCCGCCCTCGGACTGAGCCGAAGCCTTGGTGTGCTTCTTGACCATCATGACACCGCGCACGATGGCGCGAGCATCCTTCGGCATCACCTGGAGCACTTCGCCGGCCTTGCCCTTGTCACGGCCGGCCAGCACGACGACCTTGTCGCCCTTCTTGATTTTCGCAGCCATCAAAGCACCTCTGGCGCAAGCGAGATGATCTTCATGTGGTTCTTGGCGCGCAGTTCGCGCGGAACCGGTCCGAAGATGCGGGTGCCGACAGGCTCCTTCTGGTTGTTGATCAGAACGGCCGCATTGCGGTCGAACCGGATCACCGAACCATCGGCGCGCTTGACGTCCTTGGCGGTGCGAACGACGACCGCCTTCATGACGTCGCCCTTCTTCACGCGGCCGCGGGGAATGGCTTCCTTGATCGAGACGACGATGATGTCGCCAATGCGGGCATAACGCCGCTTCGACCCGCCGAGAACCTTGATGCACATCACGCGACGGGCGCCGGAATTATCCGCGACCTCGAGATTCGTCTGCACCTGGATCATGGCCTTGATCCTTCCAGTGTGTATCAGCGCGGTTTCCCGGCCGCATGAGCGCCGCCGGGACTACGACTGACGGGGGTCGATCGCCCCCTGGCCTCAAACAAAGCATGGACCGCAAAAGTGGCTGGCACCCTTGCGGCTTGAACATGCCCGACTTCTCTATTCACGCCCTCCCCCGTCCCGATGTGATTCGGGCCAAAGGACGCCGCGTTGACTTACGCCTTGGGAGCGCCGTCGAGCAAAACCCAGCTTTTCAGCTTGGAAATGGGCTTGGACTCCTCAATCCAGACCTGGTCTCCGACCTTCACCACCTGCGCCTCGTCGTGGGCGTGGTAGTTTTTGGTCCGGCGAACGGTCTTCTTGAGCAGCGGGTGCGTATACCGCCGCTCGACCTTCACCACAACAGTTTTGTTTTGCTTGTCGCTGACGACGACGCCCTGCAGCACGCGCTTCGGCATGGTCTATCTCCTCAGGCGCTCGCCGCGACGGTCTTCGACCGCTGCAGCGTCTTGATGCGGGCGATGTCCTTGCGCACTTCGGTGACGCGCGAGGTGTTCTCGAGCTGGCCGGTGGCGCGCTGGAATCGCAGGTTGAACTGCTCCTTCTTCAGCTTCAGGAGCTCGTCCTGAAGCAGGTCCACGCTCATGGACTTCAGGTCGGACAGGCGTTTGGCGGTCTTCATGTCGTCCTCCCTTACTCGGCGATGCGCTGGATGAAGCGGGTCTTGATCGGCAGCTTGGCTGCGCCGAGGCGCATGGCCTCGCGCGCGGTATCTTCCGGCACGCCGTCGATCTCGAACATGATCCGGCCCGGCTTGACCTTGGCTGCCCAGAATTCAGGCGCGCCCTTGCCCTTGCCCATGCGGACTTCGGTCGGCTTCTTCGACACCGGAACGTCCGGGAAAATCCGGATCCAGACGCGGCCTGCGCGCTTCATGGCGCGGGTGATCGCGCGGCGGGCCGCCTCGATCTGGCGCGCGGTGACACGCTCCGGCATCAGCGCCTTGAGGCCGAACTGGCCGAAATTCAGGTCCGTGCCGCCCTTGGCGACGCCGGAAATGCGCCCCTTGAACTGCTTGCGGAACTTGGTCTTCTTTGGTTGCAACATGGCTCTTCTCGATCAGCCTTATGCATGCTCGCGACGATTGCCACCGCCGGAGCGGCCGCCTTCGTCTGCCATGCGCTTGTCCTGGGCCATCGGATCGTGCTCGAGGATCTCGCCCTTGAAGATCCAGACCTTGATGCCGCACGTGCCGTAAGTGGTGAAGGCGGTGCCGACGCCGTAATCGACGTCCGCGCGCAGCGTATGCAACGGCACGCGACCTTCGCGATACCACTCCAGACGCGCGATTTCAGCGCCGCCGAGACGACCCGAGCAGTTGATGCGGATGCCTTCGGCGCCCAGACGCATGGCCGACTGAACGGCCCGCTTCATGGCGCGACGGAAGGCGACGCGACGCTCGAGCTGCTGCGCGATCGAATCGGCGACCAGCGTCGCGTCGATCTCGGGCTTGCGCACCTCGACGATGTTGATGGTCACATCGGCCTTGGTGAGCTTCATCACCTCCTTGCGGAGCTTCTCGATGTCGGCGCCTTTCTTGCCGATCACCACGCCCGGACGCGCCGAGTGAATGGTGACGCGGCACTTCTTGTGCGGACGCTCGATGATGATCTTCGAGATCGCGGCCTGCTTGAGCATCTTCATGAGGGCGGCGCGGATCGCCATATCCTCGTGAAGCAGCTTGCCGTACTCGCCCTTCTGGGCGAACCAGCGCGAATCCCAGGTGCGGTTGATGCCGAGGCGAAGCCCGATCGGATTGATTTTCTGACCCATCGTTCTCTCCTCAGGCCTTGGCCGCGGCGACTTCGCGCACCACGATCGTGATGTTGGCGAACGGCTTCAGGATGCGGGCGCCACGACCGCGGGCGCGGGCGTGGAAACGCTTCATCACCAGCGCCTTGCCGACGAAGGCCTGCGCCACGACGAGATCGTCGACGTCGAGATCATGGTTGTTCTCGGCGTTGGCGATCGCGCTCTGCAGGCACTTGCGCACGTCCAGCGAGATCCGCTTGCGCGAGAACTCGAGATCGGCAAGCGCCGTCGAGACCTTCTTGCCGCGGATGAGCTGGGCGAGAAGGTTCAGCTTCTGCGGGCTGACACGAAGATTGCGGGCGACCGCAATAGCCTCGTTGTCAGGCAGCGCACGGGGGAAGGATGCTTTTCCCATGGCTTACTTCCTCTTCGCCTTCTTGTCGGCGGCATGGCCGTGGAAGGTGCGCGTCGGCGAGAACTCGCCGAACTTGTGGCCCACCATTTCCTCGGACACGGACACCGGCACATGCTTGTGGCCGTTGTAGACGCCGAACGTCAGACCGACGAACTGCGGCAGGATCGTGGAGCGACGGCTCCAGATCTTGATAACCTCGGACCGGGCCGCCGAACGGGCAACCTCGGCCTTTTTCAGAAGGTATCCGTCGACAAACGGACCTTTCCAAAGCGAACGCGCCATGACGGACCTCAGTTCTTCTTCTTGCGGGCGTGACGGCTCGACACGATGAACGTATCGGTCCGCTTGTTCGAGCGGGTCTTCTTACCCTTGGTCGGCTTGCCCCAGGGGGTAACCGGGTGACGACCGCCCGAGGTGCGGCCTTCGCCGCCGCCATGGGGATGGTCGACTGGGTTCATCGAGACGCCGCGGTTATGCGGACGACGGCCGAGCCAGCGCGAGCGACCCGCCTTGCCGTCGTTCCTGTTCATGTGGTCGGGGTTGGAAACCGCGCCCACGGTGGCATAGCACAGGCCGCTGATCAGGCGCTGTTCGCCCGAGTTCAGGCGGATGATGACGTAGCCCTGGTCGCGACCGACGATCTGGGCGTAGTTGCCGGCCGAACGGGCGAGCTGCCCGCCCTTGCCGATCTTCAGCTCCAGATTGTGGACAATCGTGCCGATCGGCAGCGTGCCCATCGGGGCCGCGTTGCCGGGCTTCACGTCGACCGACGGACCCGAGATCACGCTGTCGCCGACGGCGAGGCGCTGCGGGGCCAGGATATAGGCCTGCTCGCCGTCGCTGTACTTGATCAGCGCGATGAACGCCGTGCGGTTGGGATCATACTCGATCCGCTCCACGACGGCCGGGATGCCGTCCTTGCCGCGACGCTTGAAGTCGATCAGGCGCAGCGTGCGCTTGTGGCCACCGCCGCGGAAGCGGACGGTGATGCGGCCGAGATTGTTGCGCCCGCCGGAGGACGACTTGCCCTCGGTCAGCACTTTCAGCGGCTTGCCCTTGTAGAGCTCGCTGCGGTCGACGATCACGAGCTGGCGAAGGCTCGGCGTGGTCGGCTTGAAACTCTTCAAAGCCATGATGCAGATCCTCCCTTCACAGACCCGTGGTCACGTCGATGGAATGACCATCTTCGAGCGTCACGATTGCCTTCTTGATATCCGAGCGCTGGCCGAGGCGGCCACGGAAGACCTTCATCTTCCCTTCGGTGACGAGCGTGTTGACGCTCTTCACCTTGACGTCGAACAACTTCTCGATCGCTGCCTTGATCTGCGGCTTCGTCGCAGTCCTGGCGACCTGGAACACGACCTTGTTGTGCTCGGAGAGCATCGTCGCCTTCTCGGTGATCACCGGGCTACGAATGACATCGTAGTGCCTGGGATCGGTGTTCTTTGCGGCCTGGCTCATTTGAAGCGCGCCTCCAGCGCATCGACAGCCGAGCGGGTCAGCACGAGCTTCGTGCGACGCAGGATGTCATAGACGTTGATGCCCTGGACCGGCAGGACGTCGACGTTCGGGATCGAACGCGCGGCCAGGCCGAAGTTCACGTCGATCTCGGCGCCGCCGATCACCAGCGCGCTGGACAGGTCCAGCTTGCTGAAATGGCCGAGCAGCAGCTTGGTCTTGGGCTCGGAGAGCTTGGCATCATCGATGATGATGATCTCGGAACCCTTGGCCTTGGCCGAGAGCGCATGACGCAGAGCGAGAGCGCGAACCTTCTTGGGCAGATCGTGAGCGTGGTCGCGCACGATCGGACCGAAGGCCTTGCCGCCGCCGCGGAACTGCGGAGCCGAAGCCGCGCCGTGGCGAGCGCCGCCGGTGCCCTTCTGCTTGTAGATCTTCTTGCGGGTACGATCGACTTCCGACCGGCCCTTGGACTTGTGCGTGCCGGCGCGACGCTTGGCGAGCTGGTAGCGCACCATGCGGGCGAGAATGTCGGCGCGCGGCTCAAGGCCGAAGATCGCGTCGGAGAGCTCGACCGAACCGGCCGAACCGCCTTCGAGGGTGGTGATATCGAGTTTCATCACGCGTTCTCCTCAACGGTCTCGGTCGCGGGAGCCTGCGTGTCGCCGCCAGCGGTCTTGAACTTGCCGGGCAGCGGCGCATCCTTCGGCAGGGCGCGCTTGATGGCGTCGCGGACATGGATCCAGCCGCCGGCGTGACCGGGAACGGCGCCTTCGACCAGGATCAGGCCACGCTCGACATCCGTCTGGACGACGCGCAGGTTCTGCGTGGTGACGCGCTCGGTGCCGAGATGGCCGGGCATCTTCTTGTTCTTGAAGGTCTTGCCCGGGTCCTGACGGCCACCGGTCGAACCGATCGAACGATGCGAGACCGAGACGCCGTGGGTGGCGCGAAGGCCGCCGAAGTTCCAGCGCTTCATGCCGCCGGCGAAGCCCTTGCCGAGCGTCGTGCCGCTGACATCGACGAACTGCCCAACCACGAAGTGATCGGCGGTCAGTTCGGCGCCGACCGGGATCAACGCGTCGTCAGAGACGCGGAACTCGACGATCTTGCGCTTGGGCTCGACCTTGGCGACGGCGAAATGGCCGCGCTCAGCCTTCGAGACGTTCTTGACCTTGGCCAAGCCCGACCCGAGCTGCACGGCGACATAGCCGTTCTTCTCGATCGTGCGATGCGCGACGACCTGGCAGTTATCGAGCTTCAGCACGGTGACCGGGATATGTTCGCCGGCATCGGTGAAGATGCGGGTCATCCCGACTTTCTGTGCAATCACACCGGAACGCATCGGTGCATACCTTCCCTTGGGGTCATGTTCATCCAGCCAAAACGCTGGAGACAGAGGACCCGGCTAAATTGAGATCAGAGCTTGATTTCGACGTCGACGCCGGCGGCGAGGTCAAGCTTCATGAGGGCGTCGACCGTCTGCGGGGTCGGGTCGACGATGTCGAGAACCCGCTTGTGGGTCCGCATTTCGAACTGCTCGCGCGACTTCTTGTCGATGTGGGGCGAGCGGTTGACCGTGAACTTCTCGATGAGGGTCGGCAGCGGAATCGGGCCGCGGACCTGGGCGCCAGTCCTCTTGGCGGTCGACACGATCTCGCGCGTCGAAGCGTCGAGAATGCGGTGGTCGAACGCCTTGAGGCGGATCCGGATGTTCTGACCGTTCATGGTCTTAATCTTCCTCGTGACGTGAGAAGGCGAAGGCCGCCAAGGGCCGTCGCCCTCACGAAAACGCTGGTTACGCGATGATGCTTGCGACGACGCCTGCGCCGACGGTGCGTCCGCCTTCGCGGATGGCGAAGCGCAGCTTCTCTTCCATGGCGATCGGCACGATCAGGTGCACTTCCATGGTGATGTTGTCACCAGGCATCACCATCTCCGTGCCCTCGGGC
>NZ_JBFUCS010000025.1:0-49537 GCF_056405115.1 Allobosea sp. P2_A10
GTCGAGATCGTGATCCCGCGCGCCTTCTCCTCGGGAGCCTTGTCGATCTGGTCATACGCCGTGAACGACGCACCGCCAGACTCAGCCAAAACCTTCGTGATCGCAGCCGTCAAGGACGTCTTGCCATGGTCGACGTGACCAATCGTTCCAATGTTGCAATGCGGCTTCGTGCGAGCGAATTTCTCTTTGGCCATCGTAGCCTCCGTCCGTCAGTCGTTTTTAATCGAAAAGGGTTCAGATATCGCAGATCAGGCGTATTTGGCCTGGACCTCGGCGGCGACCGCCGAAGGAACCTGCTCATAGTGGTCGAACTGCATGGTGTAGTTGGCGCGTCCCTGGCTGAACGAGCGCAGCTGGTTGACGTAGCCGAACATGTTGGCGAGCGGCACCATCGCGTTGACGACGACGGCGTTGCCGCGCATGTCCTGGCCCTGGATCTGGCCGCGACGCGAGTTCAGGTCGCCGATGACCGAACCGGTATAATCTTCCGGGGTCACGACCTCGACCTTCATGATCGGCTCGAGCAGCACGGAGCCACCCTTCTGCAGACCTTCACGCAGCGCGGCACGCGACGCGATTTCGAAGGCGAGAGCCGACGAGTCGACCTCGTGGAAGGCGCCGTCGGTCAGCGTCACCTTGACGTCCACCACCGGGAAGCCGGCGATGACGCCCGATCCGATGACCGAGTTCAGGCCCTTTTCGACGCCGGGGATGTATTCCTTCGGAACCGACCCGCCGATGACCTTGGACTCGAACAGGAAGCCCTTGCCGACTTCATTCGGCTCGACCGTCAGCTTGACGCGGGCGAACTGACCCGTGCCGCCGGTCTGCTTCTTGTGGGTGTAGTCGATGTCGACCTTCTTGGTCAGCGTCTCGCGATAGGCCACCTGCGGCGCGCCGATATTGGCGTCCACCTTGTAGGTCCGGCGCAGGATGTCGACCTTGATGTCGAGATGCAGTTCGCCCATGCCCTTGAGAATGGTCTGGCCGCTCTCCTGGTCGGTCGAGACGCGGAAGGACGGATCCTCGTTGGCGAGCTTCGCCAGCGCCAGACCAAGCTTCTCCTGGTCGGCCTTGGACTTCGGCTCGATCGCGATCGTGATGACCGGCTCGGGGAACTCCATCCGCTCGAGGATGACGGACTTGATCGGATCGCACAGCGTGTCGCCGGTGCGGACATCCTTGAGGCCGGCCAGCGCGACGATGTCGCCGGCGAAAGCCTCCTTGATGTCCTCGCGGTTGTTGGCGTGCATCAGCAGCATGCGGCCGACACGCTCTTTCTTGTCGCGGGTCGAATTGATCACGCCTGCGCCAGTCTCGACCTTGCCGGAATAGACGCGGCAGAAGGTGATGGTGCCGACGAAGGGATCGTCCATGATCTTGAAGGCGAGCATGGAGAAGGGATCCTCGTCCGTCGGATGACGAACGGTCTCTTCCTCGGTCTTGAAGTCGATGCCCTTGATCTCGCCACGGTCGACGGGCGAAGGCAGGAAATCAACCACTGCATCAAGAAGCGGCTGGACGCCCTTGTTCTTGAAGGCCGAACCGCACAGCACGGGATGGAAGGCGCGGCGCTGGACGGCGGTCCGGACCAGGCGACGCAGCGTCTCGGCGTCGGGCTCGGTGCCTTCGAGATAGGCCTCCATCGCCACGTCGTCCATGTCGACGGCGGCTTCGACCAGCTTGTTGCGGTATTCGGCGGCCTTGTCGGCGAGATCGGCGGGAATGTCCTTCTCTTCGAAGGTCGCGCCGAGGGCCTCGCCGTTCCAGACGATCGCCTTCATCTTGATCAGGTCGATGACGCCGACGAAGTCGGATTCAGACCCGATCGGGATCTGCAGGCAGACGGGCTTGCCGGCGAYGCGGTCGATGATGTCCTGGACGCAGCGATAGAAATCGGCGCCGATCTTGTCCATCTTGTTGACGAACACGATGCGCGGCACGTCATACTTGTCGGCCTGGCGCCAGACGGTCTCGGTCTGGGGCTCGACGCCCTGGTTGCCGTCGAGCACGCAGACGGCGCCGTCGAGCACGCGCAGCGAACGCTCGACTTCGATGGTGAAGTCGACGTGGCCAGGCGTGTCGATGATGTTCAGGCGATGCTCGCGCCACAGGCAGGTGGTGGCAGCCGAGGTGATCGTAATGCCACGCTCCTGCTCCTGCTCCATCCAGTCCATGGTGGCCGCGCCGTCATGGACTTCGCCGATCTTGTGCGACTTGCCGGTATAAAACAGCACGCGCTCGGTCGTCGTCGTCTTGCCGGCGTCGATATGCGCCATGATGCCGAAATTGCGGTATCGGTCGATGGGATGAGTGCGTGCCATAGGAGCGCTCTGTCTTTCTCAAATCTGCCGAACGGTTACCAGCGGTAGTGCGAGAACGCGCGGTTGGCTTCCGCCATCCGGTGCGTGTCTTCACGCTTCTTCACCGCGTTGCCGCGGTTGTTGGCGGCGTCCATCAGCTCCGAGGAGAGCCGCTCGACCATCGTCTTGTCGTTGCGGCCGCGGGCGGCCGTGATCAGCCAGCGGATCGCCAGCGCCTGACGGCGCTCGGTGCGAACCTCGACCGGAACCTGGTAGGTGGCGCCGCCGACGCGACGCGAGCGGACTTCGATCGCCGGAGCAACGTTCTCGAGCGCGCTCTTGAAGACGGCGAGCGGATCGCTCTTCATTTTGCCTTCGATGATTTCGAAAGCGCCGTAGACGATCCGCTCGGCGGTCGACTTCTTGCCTTCGTACATCACCGAATTCATGAACTTCGTCACGATGATATCGTGGAACTTCGGATCGGGAATGATCTCACGCTTTTCAGCGCTATGGCGGCGGGACATCGTCTAGTCTCCGGTCAAATCTAAAACGCTGCGAACCGGCTGGGCTCATCGCCCTGCCAATCAGGCAGAACTCACTTCGGACGCTTGGCGCCGTACTTCGAACGACGCTGCTTGCGGTTCTTGACGCCCTGGGTGTCGAGCACGCCGCGCAGGATGTGGTAGCGCACGCCGGGCAAATCCTTGACGCGGCCGCCGCGGATCATGACGACGGAGTGTTCCTGAAGGTTGTGGCCTTCACCGGGAATGTACCCGATCACCTCGAAGCCATTGGTCAGCCGCACCTTGGCGACCTTGCGGAGCGCCGAGTTGGGCTTCTTCGGCGTCGTCGTATAAACGCGCGTGCAGACGCCGCGCTTCTGCGGGCAGGACTCGAGCGCCGGAGCGGTGTTGCGCGCCTTGACGGGCGAACGCGGCTTGCGAATGAGCTGGCTGATTGTCGGCATTCTGGCCTCTCGCTCCACTGAGCGTTTGGAAATCTTTAGGTCCGTGGCCCAGACCGAACGAAGCCATGACACAAACGAAGCCGCGCCATCGGCTCCCGGCAGGGAAACCTCAGGCGCGTTCGCCAGCAGAGGACCACGGGTTACCCCGCGCTCATGCATCCTGCCATGTCGTCTATCGACGCTGGAATTTCCGGTGGAGTTTCGGCCGCGAAATTCGCTCGCAACGAGGCAAGAGCGACATACGTGTCCGACAACCACCGACAGTGGCGCGCTTATGACTCGGCATCCGAGTCGCGTCAACCCCGAATTAGCATTTGGCGGCCCTCACCGCCGGATCAGTCCAGCTCCGGAGCGAAACCAGGGCCCTCATGCCGATGGATGGCGTCCAGACGCATTCGAACGCGCAAGGTCCTCATATGAAAGAGGCCGCCCCGAAGGACGGCCTCGATCAGGATCGATGGCTGAGGCGCCCGAGCGCCGGCAACCTTACTCGGCTGCGGGCAAGGCCGCAGCGATGGCCGCGGCCGCGCTGGCTGCCGCCGCATTGGCGGCCTTGGCCGCCTTGGCTGCGGCATCCGCCTTCTGGCTGACGATGAGATCGTCGCGACGCGTCGCCACCTGCTTGATGCGGGCGACCTGCGCGCCGGTGCCGGCCGGGATCAGCGAGCCGACGATGACGTTCTCCTTGAGGCCTTCCAGCGTGTCGTACTTGCCGTTGACCGCCGCCTCGGTGAGGACGCGGGTGGTTTCCTGGAACGACGCCGCCGAGATGAACGACCGCGTCTGCAGGCTCGCCTTGGTGATGCCGAGCAGGACGGGCACTCCGGAAGCGGGCTTCTTGCCCTCTTCCTTCATCTTCGCGTTGATCTCCTGCAGCTCGATGCGGTCGATCTGGTCGCCGGTCAGGATGTCGGTATCTCCCGACTCGGTGATCTCGATCTTCTGCAGCATCTGCCGGACGATCACCTCGATGTGCTTGTCGTTGATGCCCACGCCCTGGAGGCGATAGACCTCCTGGATCTCGTTCACCAGATAAGCCGCCAGCTCCTCGACGCCCTTGATCGCAAGGATGTCGTGCGGGGCCGGATTGCCGTCGAGGATATAGTCGCCCATCTCGACGACGTCGCCGTCCTGGAGATGGATGTGCTTGCCCTTCGGGATCAGGTATTCGAGCCCGTCGGAACCATCATGCGGGGTCAGCGTGACCCGACGCTTGTTCTTGTAGTCCTTGCCGAAGCCGATGACGCCGGCCTTCTCGGCGATGATCGCCGCATCCTTGGGACGGCGCGCCTCGAACAGTTCCGCCACGCGCGGAAGACCGCCGGTGATGTCGCGGGTCTTGGCCGAGTCGGTCGAGACACGCGCCAGCACGTCGCCAGCCTTGATGTGAGCGCCCGGCTCCATCGAGATGATGCCCTCGACAGGCAGGATGTAGCGGGCTTCGCCGCCACGCGCGAGCTTGGCGATCTTGCCGTCGGGGCCGTGCACCGTCAGCGCCGGACGCAGGTCCGACGTGCGGGCCGAGCCGCGCCAGTCGATGACGACGCGCTTGTTGATGCCCGTCGCCTCGTCGGTCGTCTCGGTGATCGACATGCCGTCCACGAGATCCTCGTAGCCGACCGTGCCGTCCACTTCCGCCAGGATCGGGCGGGAATAGGGGTCCCACTCGATCAGGCGCTGGCCGCGCTTGACCTTGTCGCCCTCGTCGACACGCAGCTTGGAGCCGAACTGGACGCGGTGAACCGCGCGCTCGGCGCCGTCTGGTCCGACGATCACGACGGCGATGTTGCGCGCCATGGCGATCAGGTCGCCGTCCGAGTTGCGCGCCACATTGCGGTTGCGCATCTTCACCACGCCCTCGAAGTTCGACTCCACGAAGGACTGGTCGGCGATCGTCGCCGCGCCGCCGATGTGGAAGGTGCGCATGGTGAGCTGCGTACCCGGCTCGCCGATCGACTGCGCCGCGATGACGCCGACGGCTTCACCCATGTTGACGGGCGTGCCGCGGGCGAGATCGCGTCCGTAGCAGGTCGCGCAGACGCCGTTCTTGGTGGCGCAGGTCAGCACCGAACGGATCTTCACCTCCTGCACGCCGGCGGCGTTGATCGCCTCGATATGCGCCTCGTCGATCATCGTGCCCTTCGGCACCAGAACCTTGCCGTCGATATCGGTGACATCCTCCGCGGCCGAACGGCCGAGGATGCGGATGCCGAGCGAGGCGACGACCTGGCCCGCGTCGATGATGGCGCGCATCTTGATGCCGCTCTCCGAGCCGCAATCGACTTCGGAGATGATGGCATCCTGCGCCACGTCGACGAGACGGCGCGTGAGATAGCCGGAGTTGGCCGTCTTGAGCGCGGTGTCGGCGAGGCCCTTGCGGGCGCCGTGGGTCGAGTTGAAGTACTCGAGAACGTCGAGGCCTTCCTTGAAGTTAGAGATGATCGGCGACTCGATGATCTCGCCCGAGGGCTTGGCCATCAGGCCGCGCATCGCCGCGAGCTGCTTCATCTGGGCTGGCGAACCGCGCGCACCCGAATGGCTCATCATATAGATCGAGTTGATCGGCAGATCGCGGCCGTCCTTGTCCTTCTTCACCGTCGAGATGCGCAGCATCATCTCCTGGGCGAGCTTGTCCGAGCACTTCGCCCAGGCGTCGACGACCTTGTTGTACTTCTCGCCCTGCGTGATCAGGCCGTCCTGGTACTGCTGCTCGTAATCCTTGGCGAGCGCGCGCGTGGTGTCGACGATCTCCCACTTGTTCTCCGGCACGACCATGTCGTCCTTGCCGAAGGAGATGCCGGCCTTGAAGGCGTGTGTGAAGCCCAGCGACATGATGCGGTCACAGAAGATCACCGACTCCTTCTGACCGCAGCCGCGATACACGGCGTCGATCATCCCGGAGATTTCCTTCTTCGTCATCAGGCGGTTGCTGACGTCGAAGGTCATGTTCGCGTGCCGGGGCAGCGCGGTCGAGAGGATCACGCGACCAGGCGTGGTGTCGTAGATCTTGGTGTAGTCCTTGCCGTCGGCGCCGAGGCCGGTCCAGCGATATTTGATCTTCGAATGCAGCGTCACGACCTTCTCGTGCAGCGCGAATTCAAGCTCTCCGATATCGCCGAAGATCTTGCCCTGGCCCGGCTCGCCGTCCGAGACGATCGAGAGGTAATACAGGCCCAGCACGATGTCCTGCGACGGCACGATGATCGGCAGGCCGTTCGCCGGATGCAGGATGTTGTTGGTCGACATCATCAGCACGCGCGCTTCCAGCTGCGCCTCGAGCGACAGCGGAACGTGCACGGCCATCTGGTCGCCGTCGAAGTCGGCGTTGAACGCGGCGCAGACCAGCGGGTGAAGCTGGATCGCCTTGCCCTCGATCAGCGTGGGCTCGAAGGCCTGGATGCCAAGGCGGTGCAGCGTCGGCGCGCGGTTCAGCATCACCGGATGCTCGCGGATGACCTCGTCCAGGATGTCCCAGACCTCCGGCTTCTCCTTCTCGACCAGCTTCTTGGCCTGCTTGACCGTGGTCGAGTAGCCCTTGGCGTCGAGGCGCGCATAGATGAACGGCTTGAACAGCTCCAGCGCCATCTTCTTGGGCAGGCCGCACTGGTGCAGCTTCAGCTCCGGGCCGACGACGATGACCGAGCGGCCGGAATAGTCCACGCGCTTGCCGAGCAGGTTCTGGCGGAAGCGGCCCTGCTTGCCCTTCAGCATGTCGGCGAGCGACTTCAGCGGACGCTTGTTGGCGCCGGTGATGACGCGGCCGCGACGCCCGTTGTCGAACAGCGCATCGACCGATTCCTGCAGCATCCGCTTCTCGTTGCGGATGATGATGTCAGGCGCGCGCAGCTCGATCAGCCGCTTCAGGCGGTTGTTGCGGTTGATGACGCGACGATAGAGGTCGTTCAGGTCCGACGTCGCGAAGCGGCCGCCGTCGAGCGGCACCAGCGGGCGCAGATCGGGCGGGATCACCGGGACGATGGTCATGACCATCCATTCCGGCTTGTTGCCCGAAAGCTGGAACGCCTCGATGATCTTGAGACGCTTCATCAGCTTCTTGGGCTTCAGCTCAGACGTCGTCGTCGCGATCTCATGCTTGAGATCGGCGTTGATCTGGTCGAGGTCGAGCGCGCGCAGCATCTCGCGGATGGCTTCCGCGCCGATCATCGCAGTGAAGGTATCCGCGCCGTACTCTTCCTGGCAGCGGACATACTCTTCTTCCGAGAGCAGCTGACGGTCCTTGAGCGGGGTCAGGCCCGGCTCGATGACCACATACGACTCGAAATAGAGGATGCGCTCGAGATCCTTGAGCGGCATGTCCATCAGGAGGCCGATGCGCGAGGGCAGCGACTTCAGGAACCAGATATGGGCGACGGGGGCGGCGAGCTCGATATGGCCCATGCGCTCGCGCCGGACGCGGGCGAGCGTGACTTCCACGCCGCACTTCTCGCAGATGACGCCCTTGAACTTCATGCGCTTGTACTTGCCGCACAGGCACTCGTAGTCCTTGATCGGCCCGAAGATGCGGGCGCAGAACAGGCCGTCGCGCTCGGGCTTGAAGGTCCGGTAGTTGATGGTCTCGGGCTTCTTGATCTCGCCATAGGACCAGGACAGGATTTTCTCCGGGCTGGCGATCGAGATGCGGATCGCATCGAACGCCTGCTGCACCGGCTGCTGCCCAAAGAGATTCATGACCTCTTGCTTCATCGCCTGCTCTCCTGCCGCCGGCGGGGGTCTCTGGAACCACCCTGCCCGGCCTTCATGCGATCAACCGGCGGCGTGAGTGTCGCCGGCATGATGTCGTCTTCCGCCGTTCCTTAGGGAACGACTGGCTTATTCGGCCGCTTCGGCCGGCGGCAATTCGCCGGTCTTGGGCTTGTTGTTGATCAGTTCGACATTGAGGCCGAGCGAACGCATTTCCTTGACGAGCACGTTGAAGCTCTCGGGGATGCCCGCCTCGAAGTTGTCCTCGCCGCGCACGATCGACTCGTACACCTTGGTGCGGCCCGCAACGTCGTCCGACTTCACCGTCAGCATTTCCTGCAGGGTGTAGGCGGCGCCATACGCTTCGAGCGCCCAGACCTCCATCTCGCCGAAGCGCTGTCCGCCGAACTGCGCCTTGCCGCCCAGCGGCTGCTGGGTCACGAGCGAGTACGGGCCGATCGAACGGGCGTGGATCTTGTCGTCGACCAGATGGTGCAGCTTCAGCATGTAGATGTAGCCCATCGTGACCTTGCGGTCGAAGGGCTCGCCGGTGCGACCGTCATACAGCGTCGACTGACCAGATGAGTGCAGACCCGCCTGCTCCAGCAGCCGCTCGATATCGGCCTCCTTGGCGCCGTTGAACACCGGCGTCGCCATCGGCACGCCGCGACGAAGATTTTCGCCCATTTCGACGAGCTCGTTCTCGTCCATCGAGGCGATGATCTCGTTGTCGTCGTAGACGGCATCGAACGACGCCCGCAGCGCCTTGACGTCGTGCGCCTTCTTGTAGGCGTCGATCGCCTTGCCGATCTGCTTGCCGAGACCCGCAGCCGCCCATCCGAGATGGGTTTCCAGGATCTGGCCGACATTCATGCGCGACGGCACGCCGAGCGGGTTGAGCACGATGTCGGCATGGGTGCCGTCCTCGAGGAACGGCATGTCCTCGGCAGCCACGATGCGCGAGACCACGCCCTTGTTGCCGTGACGGCCGGCCATCTTGTCGCCGGGCTGGATCTTGCGCTTCACCGCGACGAAGACCTTGACCATCTTCATCACGCCGGGCGGCAGTTCGTCGCCACGCTGCAGCTTCTCGACCTTGTCGAGGAAGCGCTGCTCGAGGCGCTTCTTCGATTCGTCGTACTGCTTCCGCATCGCCTCGATTTCGGTCATCAGGGCGTCGTCGCCGGTGGCGAACAGCCACCACTGCGAACGCGGGAACTCGGTCATGCCCTCGCGGGTGATGACGGTGTCCTTCTTGAAGCCCTTGGGCCCGGCGAGACCGGTCTTGCCGGTCAGGATGTCGGCCAGACGCGCGAACGTGTTGCGGTCGAGGATCGCCTGCTCGTCGTCGCGGTCCTTGGCGAGACGCTCGATTTCCTCGCGCTCGATCGCCTGGGCGCGTTCGTCCTTGTCGACGCCATGGCGATTGAACACGCGCACTTCGACGATCGTGCCCTGCACGCCGGGCGGAACCCGCAGCGAGGTGTCGCGAACATCGGAGGCCTTCTCGCCGAAGATGGCGCGCAGCAGCTTCTCTTCCGGCGTCATCGGGCTTTCGCCCTTGGGCGTGATCTTGCCGACGAGGATGTCGCCCGCAGCCACTTCGGCGCCGATATAGACGATGCCGGCTTCATCGAGGTTCTTCAGCGCTTCTTCCGAGACGTTGGGAATATCGCGCGTGATTTCCTCCGGCCCGAGCTTGGTGTCGCGGGCCATGACCTCGAATTCCTCGATATGGATCGAGGTGAAGATGTCTTCCGAGACGATCTTCTCCGAGAGCAGGATCGAGTCCTCGAAGTTGTAGCCGTTCCACGGCATGAACGCGACGAGCACGTTGCGGCCGAGCGCGAGCTCGCCGAACTCGGTCGACGGGCCGTCGGCGACGATGTCACCCTTCTTGATGACGTCGCCGACGCGCACCAGCGGACGCTGCGTGATGCAGGTCGACTGGTTGGAGCGCTGGAACTTCTGCAGGCGGTAGATATCGACGCCGGGCTTGGTCGGATCCATCTCGTCCGAAGCGCGGATGACGATACGCGTCGCATCGACCTGGTCGACGATGCCGGCGCGACGGGCCGCGATGGCCGCGCCAGAGTCACGGGCGACGACCGCTTCCATGCCGGTGCCGACGAAGGGCGCATCGGCGCGAACCAGCGGCACCGCCTGGCGCTGCATGTTCGAGCCCATCAGCGCGCGGTTGGCGTCGTCGTTCTCGAGGAACGGGATCAGCGCGGCCGCGACCGAAACCAGCTGCTTGGGCGAAACGTCCTGGAAGTCGACCTTGTCGACCGGCGTGACGATGACCTCGCCGGCGCGGCGGCAGACGATCAGGTCGTCGGTGAGGCGGCCTTCCTTGTCGACGGCGGCATTGGCCTGGGCGACGTTGTACTTCGCCTCCTCCATTGCCGAGAGATAGATGATCTCCTCGGTCTGCTTGCCGTCGCGGATGCGGCGATAGGGGCTCTCGATGAAGCCGTACTTGTTGACGCGCGCAAAGGTCGCGAGCGAGTTGATCAGGCCGATATTCGGGCCTTCCGGCGTCTCGATCGGGCAGATGCGGCCGTAATGGGTCGGGTGCACGTCGCGCACCTCGAAGCCGGCGCGCTCACGCGTCAGACCGCCAGGTCCAAGCGCCGAAAGGCGACGCTTATGCGTGACTTCCGAGAGCGGGTTCGTCTGATCCATGAACTGCGAGAGCTGCGACGAGCCGAAGAATTCGCGCACCGCGGCAGCCGCGGGCTTCGCGTTGATCAGGTCCTGCGGCATCACGGTGTCGATGTCGACCGACGACATGCGCTCCTTGATGGCGCGCTCCATGCGCAGCAGGCCGAGGCGATACTGGTTCTCCATGAGCTCGCCGACCGAGCGCACCCGGCGGTTGCCGAGATGGTCGATGTCGTCGATCTCGCCCTTGCCGTCGCGCAGGTCGACCAGCGCCTTGACGACCGCGAAGATGTCTTCCTTGCGCAGGATGCGCACGGTGTCCTCGGCGTCGAGGTCGAGACGCATGTTCATCTTGACGCGGCCGACGGCCGACAGGTCGTAGCGCTCCGAATCGAAGAACAGCGACTGGAACATGTTCTCGGCGGTTTCGAGCGTCGGCGGCTCGCCGGGACGCATCACGCGATAGATGTCGAACAGCGCCTCTTCGCGGCGCGAGTTCTTGTCCACGGTCAGCGTGTTGCGGATGTAGGGACCGACCGTGATGTGGTCGATGTCGAGCACCGTGATCTCGGTGTAACCCTTGGCGATCAGATCGACGAGGTTGCCCTTCATTTCGCCGGTCTTGGCCTCGGCGGCCATGGCCAGCTCTTCGCCGGCCTCGGCGTGGACTTCACCCGTCTCGGGATCGACGATGTCCTCGGCGATGTACTGGCCGACAAGGTCCTCGTCGGTCGCGCGCAGGAACTTCAGGCCCTTCTCGGCGAGCTGCCGCGCGGTTCGCGCGACGAGCTTCTTGCCGGCTTCGACCACGACTTCGCCGGTGTCGGCGTCGATCAGGTCGACGGTGGCCTTGAAGCCCTTCATGCGCTCGGCGTCATAGGGAACGCGCCAGCCCTTGCCGTCGCGGACATAGGTGATATGGGCGTAGAAGCGGCTGAGGATCTCTTCGCCGTCCATGCCGAGCGCAAACAGCAGCGACGTCACCGGGATCTTACGCTTCCGGTCGATGCGCGCGTAGACGATGTCCTTGGCGTCGAACTCGATGTCCAGCCACGAGCCGCGATAGGGGATGATCCGCGCGGCGAACAACAGCTTGCCCGACGAATGGGTCTTGCCCTTGTCGTGGTCGAAGAACACGCCCGGCGAACGGTGCATCTGCGAGACGATGACGCGCTCGGTGCCGTTGACGATGAAGGTGCCGTTATCGGTCATGAGCGGCATGTCGCCCATGTAGACGTCCTGCTCCTTGATGTCCTTGACCGACTTCGCCTGGGTATCGGGATCGATATCGAACACGATCAGGCGCAGCGTCACCTTGAGCGGCGCCGAGAAGGTCATGCCGCGCTGGCGGCACTCGTCGACATCGTATTTCGGCGGCTCGAAGGTGTACTTGACGAATTCGAGCAGGGAGGCGCCGGAGAAATCGCCGATCGGGAAGACCGAACGGAAAACCGACTGCAGGCCTTCGTCGCCGCGGCCGCCCTTGGGCTCCTCGACCATCAGGAACTGGTCGTAAGACGCCTTCTGAACCTCGATGAGGTTCGGCATCTGCGCGACTTCCTTGAGTTTTCCGAAGAACTTGCGGACGCGCCTGCGGCCCTGGAGCGAATTGACCATGTTGTTCCTCGCAATCTCGGGGACATGACGCCAGACGGTGGAAACCACCCTCCGGGAAACGCCCTGCCCCAACCCTACAGTTCAGGGGCGGATTCGGATGCCCGATCGATCCGACCCGACATCATCCAGCCCTGGACGGCTCACCCGGCGGCCCGCCGGACAAAAGGCGGCATGGCCGCCGGGTGAACCGCTCGGCGCCATCGCGCCGAAATCTTCTCGAAGCCCCCGCAACCGGAAGCTGCGTTCGTAGCGCTTGCAACCTTCCGCACGCCAGTGCGGAAACGACGCAACAGCCCCGGAGGCGGAGACCGCCCCGGGACTGTTTGTAGTGTTAGGGTCGGACCGGCATCAGCCGGCCCTGCTCACTTGAGCTCGACCTTGGCGCCGACGCCCTCGAGCTGCTTCTTCAGCTTCTCGGCTTCGTCCTTGGTAACGCCTTCCTTCACGGCCTTCGGAGCGGCCTCGACCAGATCCTTGGCTTCCTTGAGGCCCAGGCCGGTGATGGCGCGGACTTCCTTGATGACCTCGATCTTCTTGTCGCCGAAGGCGGCAAGCATGACCGTGAACTCGGTCTGCTCTTCGACGGCAGCCGCGGCGGGGCCGGCGGCGGGGCCGGCGACTGCGACGGCGGCGGCGGCGGAAACGCCCCACTTCTCTTCGAGAAGCTTGGCGAGGTCGGCGGCCTCGAGGACCGTGAGGGACGACAGCTCGTCAACGAGCTTGGCAAGATCAGCCATGATTGGCTCCTGTTTGGTAAGAGGTTCGAACGTTGATCAGGGGTAACTGGCCTGGATCAGGCCGCTTCCTTGTCGGCATATGCCTGGAACACGCGCGCGAGCTTGGCTGCAGGCGCGGTCGAGAGCTGGGCGATCTTCGTTGCCGGGGCCAGGAGAAGGCCGAGCAACTTGGCGCGCAGTTCATCGAGCGAGGGCATCGAGGCCAGAGCCTTGACACCTTCGGGGTTCAGGGCGGTCTTGCCCATCGCGCCGCCGAGAATGACGAGCTTGTCATTGTCCTTGGCGAAGGCGATGGCGACCTTCGGCGCCGCGACCGGATCGTTGGAATAGGCGATCAGGGTGGGCCCCGTCAGCAGGTTGCTGACGGACGCGACGTCGGTGCCTTCAAGAGCGATCTTGGCCAGCCGGTTCTTTGCGACCTTCACGGTGGCGCCATTCGCCTTCATCTCGCGACGAAGCTTCTGGAACTGGGCCACCGTCAAACCCGCATAGTGGGCCACGACGACGACCGAGGTGTTCGCAAACACCGCGTTCAGCGACGCGACGGCATCATTCTTTGCCGTTCTATCCACTGGGCTCTCTCCGGTAGGCGGCAGGCTTGAGGGCTTGCCGCCGGTTGCACGTGTCGCTCTCGACTAGACCCCGGTTGACACCGGCGCTTGAAGAAAGCGACGCTCAGTGCCCTGTCCCCGCTCCTGGCCATGGCTGGCCTTGATCGGGCGAGATGGTTCGAACCGTCTTCGGGACCTTGCGATCCCGCTTGAGCTCTTGCACCGTCTATGCAGGCCTCTTGGCGAAATTATGCCCTCGGGCGAACCCTCAGTGCACCTGCAGTCTCAGACAGGACTGGATGATTCGGGTGCAAAGATCGCTCTTGGCACCCCAAACACCCATCTTTCGGCGGCGAACCGCCAAAAAACGCGAAACGGACCCCTTCGCGACAAGCGCGCTGGAGCCCACATCACTTATGGAAACAGGATTGCGTCTTAACGCCTTCGCCTGTCTCTGCCAAGTGGGGACTTGACGCAGTCGGGTCAAGTCCAGGGCGACGGCCGGCGAAACGCCAGCCGTCAGGCCTCTCAGCCGCCCATGACCGTGTTGGGCTCGATCTTGACGCCCGGACCCATGGTCGAGGAGATCGCGACGCGCTGGACATAGGTGCCCTTGGCGCCGGCAGGCTTGGCCTTGGCGACCGAATCGGCGAACGCCTTGATGTTCTCGGCGAGCTTCTCGGCCGAGAACGAGACCTTGCCGACTGCGGCATGCACGATGCCGGCCTTCTCGACGCGGAACTCGACCGAACCGCCCTTGGACGCAGCAACCGCCGAGGTCAGGTCCATGGTGACGGTACCGACCTTCGGGTTCGGCATCAGGCCGCGCGGGCCGAGAACCTTACCGAGACGGCCGACGAGCGGCATCATGTCGGGGGTCGCGATGCAGCGGTCGAAGTCGATCGTGCCCTTGGAGACGATCTCGACCAGATCCTCGGCGCCGACGATGTCGGCTCCGGCCTTCTTGGCCTCCTCGGCCTTGGCGCCGCGGGCGAACACGGCGACGCGAAGCACCCGGCCCGAACCGTTGGGCAGGTTGCAGACGCCGCGGACCATCTGGTCGGCGTGGCGCGGATCGACACCGAGATTCATCGAGACCTCGACGGTCTCGTCGAACTTGGCGGTGGCGCGCTCCTTGACGAAGTTGATTGCGTCGCTGAGCGGGTAGAGCTTGGTGCGGTCAATGCCGTCACGGCCCTTGACGACGCGCTTTCCGATATGTGCCATAATCGCTCCCCTCAGCCCACGACTTCCAGGCCCATGGACCGGGCGGAGCCCTTGATCATGGACGAGGCGGATTCGACCGAATCGCAGTTGAGATCGGCCATCTTCTTTTCGGCGATCTCGGTGATCTGGGCGACAGTGACCTTGCCGACATTGCCGCCGCGACCGGGGGTCTTGGAGCCCGAGGTCAGGCCGGCGGCCTTCTTCAGCCAGTACGACACCGGCGGCTGCTTCATCTCGAAGGTGAAGGAGCGGTCCTGATACGCGGTGATGATCACCGGGATCGGCATACCCTTCTCCATCTGCGCGGTCTTCGCGTTGAAGGCCTTGCAGAATTCCATGATGTTGAGACCGCGCTGACCCAGCGCCGGACCGATCGGCGGCGACGGATTGGCCGCGCCCGCCGGAACCTGAAGCTTCACGTAGCCCGTGATCTTCTTTGCCATGATGGCTGCTCCTGCCGCCCGCCCCGATGCCTATCGGAACGACGACAACCCCGCCCGTGAACGACTTCGTTCCGGACCGGGATGGTTGCAGAGCGTGGTACGGCAGGGAATTCCGGTTGGCGACCGGCTTGCCTCCCACGCATGTGAGGGCCGGGCTATGGCACAGTCGGCCGCGCAGGGAAAGCATTTTCAGCAGGTCTCAGGCGCTTTATCCGGCCTTCACATCCTGTGGGGCGAAGACGGCCCGGCTCCCGCCGCGCTGAATGTAGTCGCCGAGCGCCAGCCCGATATGGACCGCGACAAGGCCGATCAGCGTGAAGGCGAGCACGGCGTGGCTCTTGAACAGCCAGTCCGCATAGCCCGCTCCCTCCGGCCAGATCGGCGGCAGGGACAGGCCGAAATAGACACCGCGCGCACCATAGTCGGAAATCCCGGCCCAGCCGAGCAGCGGCACGAGGACGAGCCCGGCATAGAGCACGCCATGGACCCAATGGCTGCCCGCGCCCCTGCGCCAGCGGCCCGAGAGTTGCGCGGCGATGCGATAGCACAGCCGCAGCAGCACCAGCCCGAGCAGACTGACGCCGCAGACCTTGTGGAAGGTATAGAGCGCAGCCAACAGGCAAGCGAGCATACCAAGCAGGCCGCCCCAAAGGGCCATGCGCTGCGGTACCGTTGCCTTGAAACTCTTGGGAAACATGCGTGTCCACGCCGGGGTTGCCGGCGAAGACCTTGCGTCAGCTCACTTAACGAGGCCTTAACCAAGCCGCCCAGCGACCGGCGATCCGCCGGCCTCGCGAGCCCGTGATCGCAGGCGTCCCGCTCAGAGCTTCTCGACCTGGCTGTATTCGAGCTCGACCGGCGTGGCGCGGCCGAAGATCGAGACGGCGACCTTGAGCCGTGCGCGACCATGGTCGACATCCTCGACGACGCCGTTGAACGAGGCGAAGGGGCCATCGGCGACCTTCACCTGCTCGCCGATCTCGAACACGATCGTCGGCTTGGGCCGCTCGATGCCCTCCGCGACCTGGCCCTTGATCCGCATCGCCTCATGCTCGGGGATCGGCATGGGCTTGGCCTTGTCGGCGCCGAGGAAGCCGGTGACCTTCGGCGTGTTCTTGATCAGGTGGTAGACCTCGTCGGTCATTTCGCATTTCACCAGCACGTAGCCGGGGAAGAACTTGCGCTCGGCATCGACCTTGCGGCCGCGCCGGACCTCGACGACCTTCTCGGTCGGCACCAGCACCTCGTCGAACTTGTCGGCGAGGTTGCGCTGCGCCGCCTGGTCGCGGATCGACTGCGCAACCTTGTTCTCGAAGTTGGAATAGGCGTGGACGATGTACCAGCGGGTGTTCACGTGTCTGATTCCGTTCAGCGGGCGCCGAGGATGAGGCCGAGCGACCAGCGGATGATCGTGTCGGCGAAGAGGAAGAACAGGCTGGAGACCACGACCATGGCGAGCACGAGGCCCGTCGTGATCAGTGTCTCGCGCCGCGACGGCCAGGTGACCTTGGTCGCCTCGTTGCGGACATCCTGCAGGAAGCTGAAGGGATTGGACTTCGCCATCACGTCACCTTGGGTTCCGAAGCCGCGCTGCGAACCACCGCCGCACCGCCGAATCGGCCGTCCTGAAACATTCGCGGCGCGGGGCTCAGGGAGCCGCGCGCCGTCATGACGAGCCTCATACAACGGGCCGGGTCGTTAGCCAAGCGGCTTTTCAGATCGCGCGCCGCGGCGTCGGACGCGCCTGAGGGACAGGCGCGGACGAGGCCGCACCGGAGTGCCCTGATCAGTAGCCGTACCCGCGACGATAGCCGGGCCGAGGACCGCCATAGCCGCGGCGATACCCATAGCCGGGTCCGCGCCCATAGCCTCCACGTCCGTAGCTTCCGCGCCCGTAGCGCTGCCGGTTGGTGTTCCGGATGATCTCCATCCGGCGCTCATGGGCGGCGGTCGCAGTGAATCCGACGGCCTGATCGTCGAGTTGCCGCGCAACTTGCGCAGGCAGGGCTTCGGCCGCGCCTGCCGTTGCGGGGGCAGCGATAGCGGCAGCTGCCAAAGCAATGGCGCCAAACGTTGCGCCAACAAATGATTTCAGATTCATCCCGGATCCTTTCGCGCCGCGGAGAGCGGGCAGACATCAACCCAACGCACGCCGGATGGTTCCCGCCAATGCCTCGGGGCACTCATTACAATGCGTCGAAATGCCGGGAAATGCGCGCAGCCACTCGCAAGCGCGGCATGAAAAAGGGCGGCCACACGTTGCGTGCGCCGCCCAATCCATTGATATCGCAATTCAATTCTTGGCAGGGGCGGTAGGGCTCGAACCTACGACAACCGGTTTTGGAGACCGGTACTCTACCAACTGAGCTACACCCCTGTAGTCGGCGGTGGTTTGCCCCAAAGGCCTGAGCTTTTCAAGTCGAAAACGCATGGCCGCTCCGGCAGGACGGTTTCAGGCGTCAATGCCGCGATACGGGCCGAGCTGTGCGGCATATTTCGCGACGAGCGTCAGGCCAAAGGCTGTCGGACGCATTGCGGGGGACCGGTCGTGAATCTCGATTCCGGCGCGCACGCCCATGATCCGCTTGCCATAGCAGAGCATCGTTTCGATCGACTGCATGATGAAGACGATCGCCGGCAACACCTCGCGATAAGCCGCCTCGACCCCCGCCTTATCCCGCGCGAGGTGGCGCGCATAGGCCAGCAGGGCATGGTCGATTGTGTCCGGAGCCAGGATCATGCCGGCGCAGCCGGCTTCGAGATTGTCGATCAGCTCAAGTCCGCCCCGCCCGTTCAGGATCGGCAACGTCTCCCGCGTGACCTCGATCAGATGGCGGATCTCGGTCGCGCTGCCCTCGCCCTTGATCAGCTGGATGTTCGGATGCTGGCGGACCAACTCGCGGATGTCGTCTGCCGAAAGGCCGCGGCCCATATAGGCCGGCGCGTTCTGGATCGCGACCGGCAGCGCCGTCGCCTCGGCGACGCGACCGAAGAAGCGGATGTACTCGGCTGCCCCGAATGAGCCGACCATGGGCGGCTGCAGGATAACCCAGTCGGCGCCGCAGCTCTCGGCCGCTCTGACGAGTTCGACCTGCTCGGCGACCGACGAGCCGAAAATGGTGAAGGCGAGCGGAACCCGGCCGGCATTGTCCTCCGCGAGCCACTCCATGACGGTCCGACGCTCGGCAAAGCTCAGCTTCGAGACCTCGGTCGCCAATCCGAGCGCCGCGACACCCTGCACGCCAAGACCGATGCAGAGTTCAGCCTGCTTGCGCATCGCCACCCGATCGAGCCGCTCCTGCGCGTCGAACAGTGCGTAGAGAATGGCGTGGATGCCGGGGAACGGCGGCTTGAAACGCATCGTAACCTCCCTGTTCTCGGAGGTCGTGTGCGATGGCCAACCTCTCTTGAGGAACAGTCAATCACGTTCCGCGGCAGCTGTTCAGCACGTTCGCGCCGGAAGTCCGATCGTCGAAAGCATGTATGGTGGCAAAGCGCCGATCTAGCATCGCTTAGGCCGCTACCGTCAGTTTGATTCCGAGTGATTTCAGGACACCAAGCAGCGTCGAAAGGCGCGGATCGCCGTTTTCGCTCAGCGCCTTGTATAGCGCCTCGCGCGTCACGCCCGCTCCGCGCGCGACTTCGGTCATTCCCCGGGCTCGCGCCACGACGCCGAGCGCATTGGCGATATAGGCAGCGTCACCGCTGTCGAAGGCATCCGCGAGCAGATCGGCCTGACTTTCCGGCGTTGTCAGGTATTTTGCCGCGTCGAACGGATATGTCTCGATCGCCATGTCAAAATTCCTTTGCCATGAGCTTTGCTCGTTCGATGTCCCGGCTCTGACTGCCCTTGTCGCCACCGCACAGCAAGATCACGAGTTCGCCGCCCTGCTGAACGAAGTAAATTCGATATCCAGGCCCATGATCGATCCTGAGTTCGCCGATGCCGTCGAAGAACTTGGCATCTCCGACAAGGCCCGATTGCAGGCGCAGGATCCGCTTGGCGATGCGTTGAGCAGCGATATGGTCTTTCAGGCGATCAAGCCAATCGCGAAAGACCGCCGTCTGCCTGACCTGCAGCATGCGTGAACTATAGTTCACAAAACACTTGATGTCGATACGGCCTCAAATGAAAAAGGGCGGTTCCGTTACCGCCCTTCCCCAAATTCAAGGCTGAACGTCTGGCTCAGGCGATGATGCTTGCGACGACGCCTGCGCCGACGGTGCGTCCGCCTTCGCGGATGGCGAAGCGCAGCTTCTCTTCCATGGCGATCGGCACGATCAGGTGCACTTCCATGGTGATGTTGTCACCAGGCATCACCATCTCCGTGCCCTCGGGCAGGTGCACCACCCCGGTCACGTCCGTCGTGCGGAAGTAGAACTGCGGGCGGTAGTTGGTGAAGAACGGGGTATGACGACCGCCCTCCTCCTTGGTCAGGATATAGGCCTCGGCCTTGAACTTGGTGTGCGGCTTCACCGAACCCGGCTTGCACAGGATCTGCCCGCGCTCGACGTCCTCGCGCTTGGTGCCGCGAAGCAGCGCGCCGATGTTGTCGCCAGCCTGGCCCTGGTCGAGCAGCTTGCGGAACATCTCGACGCCCGTCACCGTCGTCTTGACCGTGTCCTTCAGGCCCACGATCTCGATTTCCTCGCCGACCTTGACGATGCCGCGCTCGACGCGACCCGTCACCACCGTGCCGCGGCCCGAGATCGAGAACACGTCCTCGACCGGCATCAGGAACGGCAGGTCCAGGGGACGCGCCGGCTGCGGGATGTAGTCGTCGACCGTCTTCATCAGCGCCACGACCGCGTCATGGCCGATCGCCTTGTCGCCGCCATCCAGCGCAACCTTCGCCGAACCCTTGGTGATCGGGATGTCGTCGCCGGGGAAGTCGTACTTCGACAGAAGCTCGCGGATCTCCATCTCGACCAGCTCGAGCAGCTCGGCGTCGTCGACGAGATCGACCTTGTTCATGAACACCACCAGCGCGGGCACGCCGACCTGGCGCGCCAGCAGGATGTGCTCGCGGGTCTGAGGCATCGGGCCGTCGGCCGCCGACACCACCAGGATCGCGCCGTCCATCTGGGCTGCGCCCGTGATCATGTTCTTCACATAGTCGGCGTGGCCGGGGCAGTCGACATGGGCGTAATGCCGCGCCGCCGTCTCGTACTCGACATGCGCCGTCGAGATCGTGATCCCGCGCGCCTTCTCCTCGGGAGCCTTGTCGATCTGGTCATACGCCGTGAACGACGCACCGCCAGACTCAGCCAAAACCTTCGTGATCGCAGCCGTCAAGGACGTCTTGCCATGGTCGACGTGACCAATCGTTCCAATGTTGCAATGCGGCTTCGTGCGAGCGAATTTCTCTTTGGCCATGACACCCTGTTCCTGATCGACGGCCCTACGCGGCCGGAAAACGCGGTCGCATTAGGGGGTTTTGGCCGGGGATGCAAGGTTGCGCCCCGAGAACGCCCAGCCCGCACCGACCGGGAACCGCGCTTTCGACGGCTCATGATGTTCGTGAACCTTCAGCCGAAAAAACCAAAAATTTTCGGCTGTCGTGAATCTACAATTTAGAGAATTTATGACATATCGCGGCGAGGTTTCCTGCAGAGCGGTCGGATATGTTGCGTTCCCCTACTTCCCTACCCGTCAGCCTGCTGCTTGCAGCCACGGTCGCGACAGCCCTCGCCAGCCCCGCGCAGGCCGGTCTGCTCGACGCGCTGTTTGGCGTCGGAAGTCCCCCGCCGCGCCTTTACGAGCCGGAAACGGACCCCCTCAACGTCACCGTACGCAAGAAGGCGCGCAAGACCGCCGCGCCACAGACCGAGCGTCCGCCCATCCTGCAGAAATCGACGCTGGACCCATCCAAGGACCCGCACTGGTATCTCAAGGACGAGACGCTGCGCCGGGGCGACATCGTCGTACTGCCCAACCGTGTGCTGATTCTCAGGGACGGCGGTGGCAGCCTGCGACCAGCCGCATTCGAGGATATCAAACGCACCACGAGCCTCTCCGAGCGCGAGCGCGCCCGCATCATCGCGATCACCGAATTCAGGGCCGGTATCGTGCCGAAATACAAGATCATCGCCGAACCGACCAACGCTCCCAATACGATCAGCCAGCTCGACCGCAGCAGCATCCCGATGATCATGCCATAGGGCGATCAGGCGTAGCGACCTTCGCTCCGGCAGAGCGTCGTCTGGGACGACCCAGACACGGTCGGTCGTCTCAACCGCCGCCGAACACCCGCCGATAGCGCGCCACGACCTCGGCCGCCCCCGAGACCTTCTCGGGATTGTCTGACAGCTTCACCGCCGGCTTTCCATTGGCCTTGCTGACCTTGCAGACCAGCGACATCGGGTCGAGCGCCCGCGAACCGTCGGGCGAACAGCCAACGAGGTCGTTGGTCAGATCCGTGCCCCAGCCGAAGGCGATGCGGACCTTGCCGTCGAAATGGGCGTAGACGCGCTCGATCGCGGCGACGTCGAGCCCGTCGGAGAAGACCAGCAGCTTGTCCTTCGGGTCTCGTCCCTTGGAACGCCACCAAGCCATGATCTCCTCGCCGGCGTCGATCGGCGGGGCGGAATCGGGTCGAAATCCGGTCCAGTCGGCGACCCAGTCGGGCGCATGCCGAAGGAAGCTCGTGGTTCCGAAGGCATCGGGCAGCGCGATCAGAAGATTGCCGCCATAGACCTGGCGCCATTCGTCGAGCACGCGATAGGGCGCGCGCAGCAGCTCCTCGTCGCTCTCGGCCAGCGCCGCCAGAACCATCGGCAGTTCATGGGCGTTGGTGCCGATCGCCTCGAGATCGTTATCCATCGCCAGAAGCACGTTGGAGGTTCCGCTGAAAGACCCGCCAAGCCCTTCCTTCAATGCCTCGACGCACCAGCGCTGCCAGAGGAAACCATGGCGGCGGCGCGTGCCGAAATCGGAGATGCGCAGGTTCGGCAGCTTCTGCAGCCGCTCGACCTTGTCCCACATCTTGGCCTTGGCGCGGGCATAGACCACGTCGAGCGAGAAGCGCTTCTGCCCGACCATGACGCGGCGCGCCCGAAGCTCGTTGATGATGGCGAGCGCCGGCACCTCCCACATCGTGGTGTGGGTCCACGGCCCCTCGAAATGCAGTTCGTACTGGCCGTCGACCTTGCGCAGATCGTAGTCCGGCAGGCGAAACTCCGCGAGCCAGGCGATGAAGTCCGGCGAGAACATCTGCGTCTTGCCGTAAAACGAGTTGCCGGCGAGCCAGATCAGTTCTTTCTTCGAGAACCGGACCTCGCGGGCATGGTCGAGCTGGGCCCGCAGTTCCGCCTCGTCGACGATGTCGGCGAGCCTGATGTGCCGGGAGCGGTTGATCAGCGAGAACGTGACCTGCACCTCCGGATGGAAGGCGCGGATCATCTGCAGCATCAGCAGCTTGTAGAAATCGGTGTCGAGCAGGCTGCGGATGATCGGGTCCAGCCGCCAGCCATGATTATAGGTCCGCGTCGCGATATCGGTGACGGTCATGGCGGGGCCGTTTCGTCCGTGATCTGCTTCGTGAGCGGACCATGACTAGGCGAGGTCGCGCGGCTTTGACAATCGCCCGCCGCCGTCGTGCGCCTGCATGGCGCGCAGGGCGCCCGGCGGGACAGACCGCTTGCCGCCACAAGCCGAAGCAGGGACAGTCTGCGGCAAATCAGAAAATGCCGGGGAGAGACGATGATTTCGGACGCCATGTGCGCAGGCTGGCCAAGCCATGGCTGAGCCCGCCGGACACGCCATCCCCAATACGAGCCTCGCGGAGCGCGCCTGGCGCATCCGCCGCAATGCGTTGCGCATGGGCGAGGTCCAGGGCCAGGGTTACATCGCACAGGCGCTCGGCATAGCCGACGTGCTGGCGGTGTCCTATTTCCACGCCCTGACTTATCGCGCTCACGAGCCGGAATGGGAGGGCCGCGACCGCTTCCTGCTCTCGATCGGCCACTACGCGATTGCGCTCTACGCCGCACTGATCGAGGCCGGAATCCTGCCCGAGGACGAGCTCGAAACCTATGGCGGCGACGATTCGCGCCTGCCGATGTCGGGCATGGCGGCCTACACGCCGGGCATGGAGATCACCGGCGGCTCGCTCGGCCATGGGCTGGGCATCGCGGTCGGCATGGCGCTGGGACTGAAACGCAAGGCCTCGAAGAGCTTTGTCTACACCCTGTTCTCCGATGGCGAGCTCGACGAGGGCTCGGTCTGGGAAGCGGCGATGGCGGCCGGCTCCCACAAGCTCGACAATTTGATCGGCATCGTCGACGTCAACAATATGCAGGCCGACGGTCCTTCGACGCAGGTGATGAACTTCGAGCCGCTGGTCCCGAAATTCGAGGCCTTCGGCTGGCATGTCCAGCGGGTCGACGGCAACGATCTCGCGGCGCTGGTCAAGGCCTTCGACAAGGCCCGGAACGCGAGCGCGCCAAAGCCCCGCATCGTCATCTGCGACACGAAGATGGCCAAGGGCATTCCGTTTCTGGAGGAACGCGAGCGCAACCACTTCCTGCGCGTCGAGCCGGAGGAATGGACGAAAGCCATGGCTATCCTCGATGCAGGGAGGCCGGCATGAGGCCCTCGAAATACGAGCGCCCGGCGCATCTCGACAATCCGTCATCGGGCGGCACGCGGCTGACGACCTCGGCGATGATCGCCTCGATCGCAGGCCCCGACCAGCGCACCAGGCCTGCGCCCTTCGGCCATGCGCTGGCGGAACTCGGCAAGACCCGGCCCGACATCGTCGGCATCACGGCCGATCTGAGCAAATACACCGACCTGCACATCTTCGCGAAAGCGTATCCCGACCGCTTCTACCAGATGGGCATGGCCGAGCAGGCGATGATCTCGGCGGCGGCAGGGCTGGCGCGCGAGGGCTTCACGCCGTTCGCCACGACCTACGCCGTCTTCGCCTCGCGCCGCGCCTACGATTTCATCTTCATGGCGATCGCGGAGGAGAACCTCGACGTCAAGATCGTCTGCGCCCTGCCCGGCCTGACCACCGGCTACGGACCAAGCCATCAGGCGACCGAGGATATCGCGATCTTTCGCGGCATGCCCAACCTGACCATCCTCGACCCCTGCTGCGCCCATGAGATCGAGCAGGTCGTGCCGCGATCGCCGAGCATCGGGGGCCGGTCTATATGCGGCTGCTGCGCGGCAATGTGCCGGTCGTGCTGGACGAGTACGGCTATCGCTTCGAACTCGGCAAGGCCAAGCTCATCCGCGACGGTCGCGACGTGCTGGTCATATCGTCGGGCCTGATGACGATGCGCGCGCTGGAGACGGCCAGGCGGCTGGAGGCCGACAGGATCGATGTCGCGGTTCTGCATGTCGCCACGATCAAGCCGCTCGACGTCGAGACGATCGAGCGCGAGGCGGCCCGCACTGGCCGCATGGTCGTCGTCGCGGAAAACCACTCGGTCGTCGGCGGGCTTGGCGAAGCAGTCGCCGGCGTGCTGATGCGCGCAGGCGTCCATCCCCCGAGCTTCCGCCAGATCGCCTTGCCCGATGCTTTCCTCGACGCCGGAGCGCTGCCGACGCTGCATGACCGCTACGGCATCTCGACCGAGGCGATGACTGCAAGCATCAGGAGCTGGCTCTAGCAGAGCTCGCAGAGCACAGCGCACGCTGCCGGTTGGCGGAATCGCTATGTAGCGTCAACAACCCATATGAATTTTTTGGAGAATGCGGCGCATCCATTCCCGCTATGGTTGCGTACAGCCCTGACAAGAGCAGTTCTCAGGGGTTGAGCCATGGTCCAGTCGATCGTGATCGCGATGCTGGTTTTCGGCATGTCCGTCAGCAGCGCAATCGGCTTCCTTCGCGAGCGCCGGAGCTTACCGCGCGACTGAGCCTGCCCGCCGCGTTGACAGGCTCCGGGAACTCGGCAAGGAGCAAGCCCTGCCGGTTCGTCTGATGCGCTCCGGCCGCTCGGGAGCCGGATTTGGACGCGACATCGCAGGCGGCGCAAGACTTTATCGGCCGCGTCTCGCGCCGCGAGGCCGTGCTGGGCATCGTCGGGCTCGGCTATGTCGGCATCCCGCTCGCGCTGGCGGCGCTGTGGCAAGGCATCAGGGTCATCGGCTTCGATATCGACGGACCCCGCGTCGAGCAGATCAACGCCGGCAGCGAGACGTTCAGGCATATTCCGATGGAGCCGATCGCTGCGGCGGTTCGGGCCGGGCGCTTCATCGCCACATCCGATTTCGACCGCATGGCCGAGCCCGACGCCCTGCTGATCTGCGTGCCGACGCCGCTCTCGCGCCATCGCGAGCCCGATCTCTCCTATGTCCGCCAGACAACCGAGGCGATTGCGAAGCGCCTGCGGCCGGGCCAGCTCATCGTGCTGGAATCGACGACCTATCCCGGCACCACCGACGAGCTGATGCGCCCGATCCTCGAAGCGGCCACAGGGCTGAAGAGCGGGCAGGATTTCTTCCTCGCCTATTCGCCCGAGCGCGAGGACCCCGGCAATGGCGAGTTCGGCACCTCCGACATCCCCAAGGTCGTCGGCGGCGACGGCGCGGATGCGCTCGCCATGGCCGACGCGCTCTATTCCGCGCTCGTGGTCAGGACCGTTCCCGTTTCATCGACCGCGACCGCCGAAGCCGTGAAGCTGACCGAGAACATCTTCCGTGCTGTCAACATCGCGCTCGTCAACGAGCTGAAGCAGGTCTACGCCGCGATGGGAATCGACATCTGGGAGGTGATCGACGCCGCCAAGACAAAGCCCTTCGGCTACATGCCGTTCTATCCGGGCCCGGGGCTGGGCGGGCACTGCATCCCGATCGATCCGTTCTACCTGACCTGGAAGGCGCGCGAATTCGACATCGCGACCCGCTTCATCGAACTCGCAGGCGAGATCAACACGGAGATGCCCTATCGCGTCGTCGATCGGCTGGCGGAGCTGGTCGACACGCAACTGCACCGCAGCTTCAGCGGCGCGCGCATCCTGGTCATCGGCCTCGCCTACAAGAAGAATATCGAGGACATGCGCGAGAGCCCTGCCCTCAAGCTGATCGAACTGATCGAGGCGCGCGGCGCAAGCGCCGCCTATCACGATCCGCATATCCCGGAGATCAGGCCGAGCCGCAAACATGGCGGCCTGACCGCCCGCGCCAGCGTCGCGCTGAGTCCGCAGGCCATCGCCGCTTTCGACGCCGTGCTGATCGCGACCGACCATGACGATGTCGACTACGCCATGATCGTCCGCGCGGCGAAGCTCGTGGTGGACACCCGCAATGCCTGCGCGCGCCATGGGCTTGCGGCGCGGACCATCTTCAAGGCCTGATGGCGCGATGAACAGCACTGAGCCGACTTACGACCTCGCCGTCATCGGCGGCGGCATCAATGGCTGCGGCATCGCCCGCGACGCGACAGGGCGCGGCGCCTCCGTCATTCTGCTAGAGAAGGACGACCTCGCCAGCGCGACCTCCTCGGCCTCGACCAAGCTGATCCATGGCGGGCTGCGCTATCTCGAACATTACGAGTTCCGGCTGGTGCGCGAAGCGCTGATGGAGCGCGAGCGGCTCTGGAAGCTCGCACCCCACATCATCTGGCCGCTGCGCTTCGTGCTGCCGCATCACGAGGGCCTGAGGCCGGCCTGGCTGCTGCGGCTCGGGCTCTTCCTCTACGACCACATCGGCGGGCGAAAGCTGCTGCCGGCGACGCGCACGCTCGATCTCGCCACCGCCGCGCCCGGCCGCCCGCTCAAGGACGACACGGCGAAGGCCTTCGAATACTCCGATTGCTGGGTCGAGGATTCGCGTCTCGTCGTGCTGAACGCATCCGACGCCTCAGCCAGGGGCGCGGCGATCCACACGCGCACGAAAGTCGTCTCGGCCGATCGTGAGGGCGGCCTCTGGCGCATCACGACCGAAAGCGACGGCGGTCCCGTCACGATCCTCGCAAAGGCGCTGGTCAACGCCGCCGGCCCCTGGGTCGGCGAGGTGCTGGGTGGCGTCGTGCGCTCGAACACCAAGGCGGCCGTCCGCATGGTGCAGGGCAGCCATATCGTCGTGCCGCGACTCTACGAGCACGACCGCTGCTACATTTTCCAGAACGCCGATGGCCGCATCATCTTCGCCATCCCCTATGAGCGCGACTTCACCCTGATCGGCACGACCGATCAGGACTACAAGGGCGACCCGGCCGCGGCGAAGGCTTCGCCGGAGGAAATCGACTATCTCTGCGCTGCGGCGAGCGAGTATTTCCGCGAGCCGGTCAGACCCGAGCAGGTGGTCTGGACCTATTCCGGCGTGCGCCCGCTCTATGACGACGGAGCGTCGAAGGCGCAGGAAGCGACGCGCGACTATGTGCTGACGCTCGATGCGCCCGCGGGCGAAGCCCCGCTGCTCTCGGTCTTCGGCGGCAAGATCACGACCTACCGCCGGCTCGCCGAGGCCGCGGTCGCCAAGCTCGCGCCGCATGCCGGATGGGCTTCCAAGCCCGATTGGACGGTGAACGGCACGCTGCCCGGCGGCGACTTCCCGGTGACGGGGTTCGACGCGCTCGTCGCGGAGATCGCCGCCGAACACCGCTGGCTCGCGAAGCCGACGGTGATACGCCTCGTGCGCGCCTATGGCACGAGAACCCGCGACATTCTCGGCGAGGCGAAGGACATCGCCGGGCTCGGCCGTCATTTCGGCGCGGACCTCTACGAAGCCGAGATCGCCTATCTGATGCGCGCGGAATGGGCCAGGCGCGCAGCCGACGTGCTCTGGCGGCGCGGCAAGCTGGGTCTGCGCCTCACGCCGCAGGAGCGCGAGGCGCTGGACGACTACATGCTGGCGCGGGCCGCGGCCGCGCCAGCAGCCTGAGACCGGCCTACTGCCCGATCTTGACCTTCAGGAACTCGCCGATCGTGCCATTCCAGGTCGTGACGCACTCGGCCCCGCAGCGCCCGGCGAAGGCCGGCAGGATGACCTTGACCAGCGCCTCCTTGCGCAGCGTCTCGTCCTCGGGCGTCACCGGAACGAGCTTCATCGCGGCCGGCGGCCCCTCGGCGCAGGCCTTGCCGGTGTTGCAGTCTAGGCCGGTCTGGGTCTCGGTCTTGGCCTGATCGAAGATCGAATCCTCGAGCTTACGCAGGCCCGTGGTCAGGAAGGCCTGGACCTTGGGATCGAGCGTGTTCCACCACTTGATGTTGGCGAGCTGGGCCGAGAGACCAAAATTGATCGGCATCGGCGAGATGAACTTCGCCGCCTCGTGCCATTTCGAGCGATAGCCCGAGAGCGCGCCGGTGATCGCGCAGTCGATCACGCCATTGGCGAGCGCAGGCTGGACTTCGGCGAAGGCCAGGTTGATCGGCGAGCCGCCGATATGGGCGACGAAGGCCTGCTGCGAAGCGCCCGACGCACGCACCTTGCGGCCCTTGAGATCGGCGACCTTGGTGAAGCTGTCGCGGCAATAGATCACCTGCGCCTGGTAGGTTCCGAAGCCGAGCAGCTTCAGCCCATGCTTCTCCTCGAGAAACTTGGCGTAGGTCGGCCGGAACACGTCGACGACCTTCTGCAGTTCCTCGACCGAGCCGACGAGCCCGACCAGATCGGTCGCCTCGTTCATCGGCACTTCGCCGGAATTGTAGTTCAGCACCGTCGTGGCGAATTGCAGGGTGCCGGCCGAGACGAGGCGGAAGATTTCCGGGCCCTTGAAGCCGAGTTCGGTAAAGGGCTTGACCTGAACCTTGATCGCTCCGCCCGATTCCTTGGGAACGGTCTCGTTCCAGAACGGAACCTCGCGGCTGGTATACATCGACAGGTTGCCGATGCTGCCGACGACGTTGAAGCTGGTGGCGGGCAGGCCCTGCGCATAAGCGCCCCCGCCAAGAAGGGTGACGGCGAGTGCTGCGGTCGAAAGCAGGCGTTTCATCGGCTTTGAATCTCCTGTGAAGAGGCATGCGGACGCTTTTTGCGTCAGCCGCCGGCCTTGGGGTTGAGGATGGTCGGCAGCCACAGCGCAAGCTGCGGAAAGGCGATCAGAACGGCGATCATGATCAGCATCATCAGGACGAAGGGCAATGCGCCGATGCAGAGATCGGCGAAGTTGCCTTTCCCCCGCACCGCCTGGACGACGTAGAGGTTGAGGCCCACCGGAGGCGTGATCAGCGCCGCCTCCATCAGGATGACGAAGATGATGCCCCACCAGACCGGACTGTAGCCCAGCGCGGTGATGACCGGCACCACGACCGGCGTGGTCGCGATCATCATCGAGAGCGTCTCCATGAAGCAGCCGAGGATGAGATAGAAGATCACGATCGCGGTCAGCATGCCGAGCGGCGGCCAGCCCAGCGCTAGCACGAGATCGGTGATCGCCTTGACCAGCCCGATCGAGACCATGACGAAGTTGAGGAAGAAGGCGGCGATGACGATCAGCATGACCATGCAGGTCGTCCGCACCGTGCCCTCGAAGGCCCGCACCAGCACCGGCAAGGTGAGCTGCCCGTTGACCGCAACCAGCGCCAGCGTCGCCATCAGGCCAAGCGCGGCGGCCTCGGTCGGCGTCGCGACGCCGGCATAGATCGACCCGACGACGACGAGAAAGAGCCCCAGCGGCGGAATCAGATGGCGCAGGCCGGCGACGCGCTCCTGCCAGAGATTGCTGGTGTCGACCTTCGGCCCGGCCCATTCCGGCCGATAGAGCGCGAGCCCGAGCACCATCAGCGAGAACAGCCCCGCCAGCATGAAGCCGGGGATGAAGCCGGCGGCATAAAGGTCTGCAACCGAAGTGTCGGTCAGCACCGCATAGATGATCATGTTGATCGAGGGCGGGATCAGGATGCCCAGCGTGCCGCCGGCCGCGATCGAGCCCAGGAACAGCGGACGGTTGTAGCCGCCCTTGTCCATGTTGGGGATCGCGACCGTGCCGATGGTCGCGGCGGTGGCGACCGAAGAGCCCGAGGTCGCGGCGAAGATCGCGCTGGCGGCGATATTGGTGTGGATCAGCCGGCCGGGCACGCGGGCGAACCAGGGCGACAGCGCCGAGAACAGCCGCTCGCTCATGCCCGAGCGGTGCATCAGCTCGCCCATCATGATGAACATCGGCGCCGCGATCAGGATGAAATCGTTGGACGAGTTCCAGGCGAGTTCGCCGACCGCGCCGGTCATCGGGAAGAAGGCAAAATTGGCCTGCAGCACATAGCCCATCAGCGCGAGCGCGGCCGCGACCGGCAGGCTGAGAGCGACGAGGACGACCAGAAGCGTGAGCGCGGTTCCGATCATGGCTCGCCCCTGCCCGCGACCGGCTGCTCGACACCCGACTGCTCGATCTCCTCCGTGACGCGCAGCGAGCCGATCAGCGCGTCGAAGCCGATGCGATCATGGGCAAACAGCCGCATCACCGCCTGAATCGGGATCAGCACCGCCATGCAGGCGAACCAGAAGATGCCGGTGAACCAGATCCCCTGAGGGATCACCATCGGCACCTGCAGCAGCGAGATCGACTTCGCGCCGAGCGCCCAGGACTGCGCCAGCGTGCCCCAGGCGAACCAGGCGAGCGTCAGCGCGATCAGCGCCAGCGCCAGCGAGGCGATGAGGTCGCAGACCACGCGCATCCGGTCCGGCAAGGCGTCGAGCAGGATGTCGACGCGAATATTGGCTTTCGAGGTCACTGTGAAGGCAAGGCCGAGCCCGATGCAGGCCGCCAGCGCGTAGCCCGAAATCTCGAAGCTCTCGACCATGCCGCGCTTGAAGAAAAAACGAGTCACGACATCGACGGTGATCAGAAAGCTGCAGCCGAACAGCACGATCGCGCCGGCGAGCCAGGCGAGGATTCGCGAAATGCGTTGCGGCAGAGGCTCGTCGGGAAGCAGGCGGGAGGCGTCGCTCATGCGCCCGCCATGCAGATGTCTTGCCAGCCCTGCCGGGCCGGACGCCTTGCCGTCGTCATCGCGATGATCCCCTCGGGCGGCGTTGTCGCCGCTTTGTGTACCGGCATGTGACCACGCGGGATGGCGGCTGTCCAATCGCGCGATGCGATGATGATCGATAAGCAACGACGATCGATCAACGCTGCTCGGCCTCGGCCGCATACTCCGCCGCCATCGCCGCGGCGGCTGGGTGTGCCGAGCGAAGGTGATCAACGGCAGTTGCGCCAGCGCCGCGACCGAAAGCGGCAGATTGGGCAAGGCGAAATCGGGGCTCGCCAGAAAGGCCAGCGGCACGCGATTCAGCGGCAGGTTCCGCACAAGCGGGTCGGTCAAGGGGCCGAGCAGGAAGGCGAGATCGATCTCCTTGGCGATCAGCCGCCCGCGCAGCAGCGGGCTGGTGTCGACCTCTATCTCCACAGCGATAGCCGGGTGCTGGCGCGCCACATGCCCGATGAAACCGGGTAGCCAGCTATGGACGATCGTCTCCGCCACGCCGAGCCGCAGCGTACCGCGCATCGCGCCCGGCTCGGAGAGCGCGCTGCGCATCTCGGCGCCAAGGCGCAAGATGCGTTCGGCGTAGGCCAGGAATTCGCGGCCCTTATCGGTGGTGGTCACGACACGGCTCGTCCGCTCCAGAAGCCGCGCGCCATAGTGGTGCTCGAGTTGGGCGATGCGTTGCGAGACGGCGGGCTGGGTCGTGTTGAGGCGCTCTGCCGCCGCGCGAAAGCCGCCGAGCGTCGCGACCGCCACGAAGGTTTCCAGAGTCTTGAAATCCTGCATCGCCGCCCCCGGTTGAATAAGCATCTTTTATCCATCGCGATCGCGAAGCAAGATTGGACCTCCGTCGTTTTCCCGGTTCTGGTGGCGGCCTCGGCGATGCTTTGGCCGGGACGGGGGTGCGGCATGTCTTGGATCGAACTTCAAAGCGGCCACGCCGTCAGGCTTGCGGCCCGCTCAGGCGATCTGCGCGGCCAGACCTCGGGGCTGGCGCGCGGCTTCGTGCAGGCCAATCTGGTGATCCTGCCGGCGGCGGACGCTGCCGATTTCCTGCGCTTCTGCATGCTGAACCCCAAGCCATGCCCGCTGCTCGACATCTCCGAACCCGGTAGCCGCAGCTTGCCGCGCCTCGGCGCAGACCTCGACATTGCCTCGGACGTGCCGGCCTACAAAATCTGGCGTGACGGCGTCCCCGTCGAGGAGCCACCCAGCATCGGGGCGTTCTGGCGCGACGATCTCGTCACCTTCGCGCTAGGCTGCTCGTTTTCGTTCGAGGAGGCGCTGATCGCGGACGGGCTGGCGATCCGCCATGTCGAGGCGGGCTGCAACGTGCCGATGTACCGGACTTCGCTCGCCTGCGAACAGGCCGGGCGCTTCGTCGGTCCGCTGGTGGTGACGATGCGGCCGTTTCGCCCGGCCGACGCGATCCGCGCGGTCCAGATAACCTCGCGCTATCCGGCGGTCCATGGCGCGCCCGTCCATCTCGGGCGGCCCGACCTGATCGGCATCGCCGATCTCGCCAGCCCAGACTACGGCGACGCCGTCACTGTGGGCGAGGATGAAATCCCGCTGTTCTGGGCCTGCGGGGTGACGCCGCAGGCGGTGATCGCGGCCGCGCGCCTGCCTTTCGCCATCACCCATGCGCCCGGCTGCATGCTGGTCACCGACCTGCTGAATGCGCGGCTGGCGACGACTTAACCCGATATGACGTAGCCATCCGCGCGGTCGGCCGCGACGGCCACCGGGTCGCGCTCTCCCGGATCGCCATGGCCGCCGCCGCCCGGCGTCTCCATGCGCACGATGTCGCCGGCCCGCAACACAAAGCCGATCGTCTTCGCCGCAAGCTCGGTGACGGCCCCGTCGCGGATCACGCAAAGCCTGCCACCGTGTCCGGGCTCGCCGCCCGCAAGTCCGTAGGGCCGCGAGGCGAAAGCGTCGAAGGAGGCGTTGAGCAGGCCGTGCTCGGCGACGAAGCGCCACTCGCGCACGAGGCCCAGGCCCCCGCGCATCCGACCGGCCCCCCCTGAATCCGGCAGGAAGCCATAATGCGTGAACCGCAGTGGGAAGATCGCCTCGATCATCTCGATCGGCGTGTTTTGGCCGTTATGGAAGCCGGCCGAAAGCCCAGACGGTCCGTCGGCTTCGGGATGGCCGCCCCAGCCGCCGATCTCGGCGTCGAAATAGACCTGCCGGCGGCCGTCCGCATGGCGGATGTTGACGGCGTGATTGAAGGTCACGCCGTAGTAGGAGGCGGGGATGCGCTCCGGCACAACCTCCGCGAAGGCTTTCAGCACGGCTGTGGCGATCCGATGCCCGGTCAGCATCCGCATCGAGACCGGCGCCGGAAACTGCGCATTGACCAGCGAGCCGACCGGGGCCGTGACCGTGATCGGCCGATAGCAGCCGGCATTTGCGGTCGCCTCGATGCCCGACGCCGCGATCACGGCGTAGTAGACCGCCGATTTCGTCGTCGCCATCGTTGCGTTGATCGGCCCGCGCGCCTGCGCGGCCGAGCCGGAAAAATCGACCGCGATCGTGTCGCCGGCGATGGTCAGCGTCACCGCGATGCGCTTCTGGCCGGCTTCCATCCCGTCGCCGTCGACGAAATCCTCGGCGCTGTAGACGCCGTCCGGCAGTGCCGCCAACGCCGCCCGCATCGCGGTCTCGGAATGGTCGAGCAGCGCCGCGCCAACCTGCCGCAACGTCTCGACGCCATAGCGCCCGGCGAGTTCGCGTATCGCGCGAGCCCCGACCTCCAGCGCCGCGATCTGACTCAGGAAATCGCCCCGGAAGGTCTCGGGCTCGCGGACGTTCTGGAGGATGGTGGCGAAGAGATCGTCCTGCATCTCGCCGGCCCGGACGATCTTCACCGGCGGCAGGCGAAAGCCCTCCTGGAAGATTTCGACGGCATGGGCGTTATAGCCGCCGGCAGCCCCGCCGCCGACATCGACATGGTGGATCAGCACGCAGGTGATGGCGATGCGCCGGCCGTCGACATAGACCGGCTTGAAGGCGAGGAAATCCGGCAGATGCTGGCCGCCGCAATAGGGGTCGTTGGTGACGACGACATCGCCCTCGCGCCAGCGCTCCAGAGGCAGGTGATGGGCGATCACCTCCTGGAGGCAGAGCTCCATCGAATTGAGATGCACCGGCATGCGCGCGGCCTGGGCGACGTTGCGGCCGTCGCCGTCGAACACAGCGGTCGAATAATCGAGGAGTTCGCGCACCGTGGTCGAGCGGCTGGTGCGCCAGACCGTGATCGACATCTCCTCGGCCGCGGAAACCAGCGCGTGCGAGACGATTTCGAGAAGGACCGGATCGACCTTGCTCATGACTTGGCCTCCCGTTTCGCGACGAGATCGCCTGTCGCGGCGACAGTGACGCGCCAGCCGGCAGGGATCAGCAGCGTCGTATAGGCCTGCTCGATCACGGCCGGGCCCGATAGCGTCGCGCCTGCGCCCAATCGGCCTTGCTCATGCACCGGCGTGTCGCTCCAGCGCCCGTTCATATGCACGAGGCGGTGACGGGGCGGGACTCCCTCCCCGCCTTCGGGCGCGACCGTCGCCGCCATGCCGCCGAGGCGGCCGATGGCGGCAAGCCGCATCGTCACCAGCTCCACGGTCTCGGACGGATCGTCGAAGGAGAAGCGCTGGCGATGCAGATCGTGGAAGCGGACGCATAGAGACGCGATCGCGGCCTCATCGGGCGCGCCGTCGTCGAGCCCGACCATCAGTTCGAAGGCCTGGCCGCGATAGCGCAGATCGGCCGCGAGCCTGAGATCGCAACGCTCTGGCGGCAGGCCGTCCGCCTCCAGCAGGGCCGCGCCCTCGCCCAGCAACTCGCCCGCCAGTGCGGCGACCGCTCCGGCAGCGCCGGGCTGCAGCGAAACGATCCGCGTGCGGGCGAGGTCGTGGACGATGTCGGATTGCAGGATGCCATGGGCCGAAAAGGTCGAGGGATCCTTGGGAAAGATCACGGTGGTCATGCCGAGTTCCTCGGCGACCTCGATCGCGTGCAGGCCGCCCGCCCCGCCAAAGGACATCAAAGCGAAATCGCGCGGATCGAGCCCGCGCTCGAACAGCGACAGCTTGATCGCGCCGGCAAGCTTGGCGACGACGACGGCAAGAATGCCCGCAGCGGCACGGTCACGATCGAGCCCGAGCGGGCTGGCGATCCGGACCTGCAACGCCGCCCGCGCGCCGTCGAGATCGAGCGCGAACTCGCCACCGAGAAAGGTCGCGGCATCGAGCCGGCCGAGGATCAGGTTGACGTCGGTCACGGTCGGCTCGGCGCCGCCCCGCCCATAGCAGACCGGGCCGGGCTTCGCGCCGGCGCTGCGCGGGCCGACCTGAAGCCGCCCCGAGGCGTCGAGCGAGGCGATCGAGCCGCCGCCAGCGCCGATCGTGCGCATATCGACCATGGGCACGCGCACCGGCAGGCCGTCGATGTCGCCCCGCGCCACGACGGCGCGCCGGCCCTCGCGGATGACGGCGACGTCATAGCTCGTACCGCCCATGTCGACGCCGACGACATCGGGACAACCGAGTCGATTCGCGACCGTTTCGGCCGCCAGCACGCCGCCCGATGGGCCCGACAGCAAAAGCTTGGCCGGCCCCTGACCTGCGGAAGCAGGGCTGGTCGCGCCGCCATTCGACTGGACGAGATAGAGCGGCGCGGTCAGTCCATGCTCGGCGATGCGTTTGAGCAAGGCCTCGACATAGCGCTTCACCACCGGGATCAGCAGCGCATTCAATACCGTCGTCGAGGTCCGCTCGAATTCGCGGATCTCCGGCGAAACCTCATGCGAGCAGGAGACGGCGAGGTCCGGCAGCCGCGCCTTCAGCGCGTCTCGGATCGCGATTTCATGGACCGGATTGGCGAAGCCGTTGAGCAGCGAGACCGCGCAGGCCTTCGCGCCGGACGCCGCGACCCTGTCTACAGCAGCCGCAACGCTGGCCGTGTCGAGCGCCGTCATCACTGCGCCGTCGGGGCCGATGCGCTCGATGACGCCGAAGCGATGCCGGCGCGCCACCAGCACGCTGCGCGGCTCGGGCTTCAACTTGTAGATGTTGGTGCGCGCATGCCGGCCGATCTCGAGCACGTCCTCGAAACCCGCGGTCGTGATCAGCGCGCCCTGCGGCAGATCGCGCGTCAGCACCGCATTGGTCGCGATCGTCGTGCCGTGCATCAGGAAGGTCACGTCCGACAGCGCGAAATCGAAGCGCGCCGCTGCGCCCAGAATGGCGTTCATCAGCCCGATCGAGGGATCGTCTGGCGTCGTCGCGGTCTTGAAGCTGCGGGCCTGGCCTGTCGCCTCGTCGAGGAACTCCAGATCGGTGAAAGTGCCGCCGATATCGACGGCGATCCGGATTCGTCTGGCAGTCATCGAGAGATTCGGGCTTTCCGGTTGCGGCTGCATCGTGAGCCCGCTCGGACCAAGGCTCGCATGCCATCGCGGCGGCAGGCAAGTCATCTCGCGGGTGCGAGAACCTATGCCGTGCTGGCGACCGCCTCGATCCTCTCGATCCCGCCGAGTTTTGGCGCAAACGACGCCCAGACCTTGCGCGCGCCGGCCTCCCAGGCCGGACGGTCCTGCGGCTGCACGACCTTGCCGCCCTCGGCCGCCGCCTTCGCCATCGAGGCGGCTTCGTCGGCGACGATCAACTCGTCGAAATAGCCGACGCCCTCGGCCGCCGCAGCGGCCAGCGCCGCCTTGTCGTCGGCGGAAAGCGCCTTCCAGAACGCCGCCGAGACGAAGATCACGCCGGAAGCCCAGATGTGCCCGGTCTCGATCAGATACGGCACGACCTCATGCAGCCTGAAGCCGACATAGGCCGATTTGGTCAGATCCATGCAGTCGACCACGCCGCTTTTCAGCGCATTATAGGTCTCGGGGATCGGGATCGGCGTCGGATATGCACCAAGTCCCGACCACAGTTCGGTGTGGAGCGGGCTCTGGATCACGCGGATGCGCTTGCCCCGTATGCCGGCGGGCGTCGTGATCGGCTCCTTCGCCAGCAGATGGCGCGCGCCGTAATTGATGAAGCCGAGCACCACGAAGCCCTGCGCCTCGAACTTGCCTCTGAGTTCGTCGCCGAGCGACCCGACGAGCACGCGCTTCAGGTGCTCGCGATCGCGGAACAGGAAGGGCAGATCGAGGATCTGACTGTCGGGGACCCAGCCCGAGAGCGCCGAGATCGTCGAGAGCGAGGCCTGCACGGAGCCGAGCCGCATGCCCTCCGCGACCTCCTTCTCGCCGCCCAGCGCCGCATTGCCGACGATGCGCAGGTCGAAACGGCCAGGTGCGGTCCGACCCAGCGTCTCGGCGATCCTGCGCCAGATTTTCGTCTCCGGCTTGTCCTCGCCAAACAGCGAGGCGACGGTGACCGGCCGGCCGGCCGCATGGCCGGCGCGCGACGACAGGATCGCTGGCGCGGCCAGCAGGGCAGACGTGACCATGCGGCGGGTGGGCGACATCAAAACAGTCCTTTGAACGACGGCGGCAGCGACGGCCAGGCGGCCGCGCCGAGACATAATATCGCCAGCGCGACGAGCAAGCTCGCCAGCAGCGGCAGCACCGCCCGGAAGACGTCGCCGGCAGGTACGCGCGTGATCCCGCTGACGACATAGACGAGAATTCCCAGCGGCGGCGTCAAGCCGTGGATCATCAGATTGACCACGAGAATCACGCCGAACTGGATCGGATCGAGCCCCGCTGCGATCGCGACCGGCAAAAGCAGCGGCGCCAACAAAAGGATCGCCGCGCCGATATCGAGGAACAGCCCGGCCACCAACAGCACGAGATTGGACAGCAGCATTACGGCGTAAGGCCCGCCGCCAAGCGTGGTCACGAGGCCTGCCATCTGGTCCGATACGCGGTCGAGCGCGAGCAGGAAGGCGAAAGGCGCGGATGCGCCGATCAGCATACCGACGGCGGCGGCTTCCGTCGCCGATTTGCGCAACGCGAGGACCACGGTGCCGGCGTTCAGGCTGCGCAAGGCGAGGCAGGCTGTAAGCGCATAGGCGACGGCCAGCGCCGAAGCCTCGGTCGTCGTCACCACGCCGAAGCGGATGCCGACGACTACGACCACGCCGAGTCCGATCGCTGGCAGCGCGCCAATGAGACTCCGCACGCGCTCCTGCCCGCTCGCCCTGGGAGCCGCGTCGACGACATCGCGCACGCTGAGATGAAGGCCGACGCCCAGCGCCAGCGCCAGCACGCCGCCGGCGACGAAGCCCCCGACCAGCAGCGACCCAACCGAGAGATTGGTCGCCGTCGCCAGGATCAGGAAGGCGATCGAGGGCGGGATGATGTTGTCGAGCATGGAGACGCCCGCCACGATCGCCGCCGCATGCGCCGGCGGATAGCCGCGCGCGATCAGTGTCGGCGCCATCACCTTGGCCCCGAAGGCGGCGTTCGCCACCGAAGAGCCCGAAGCGCCCGAGAACAGCACGCTGGAAACCAGCGCCGTCTGCGCCAGCCCCGCCCGCAAATGCCCGACCAGCGCGGCGGCAAAGCGCACCAGCCGCTCGGCCAGCCCGCCGGTCGTCAGCAACTCGCCGGCGAGTAGGAAGAACGGGATCGCGAGCAGCAGGAATTTCGAGACGCCCGAAACCGTGTTCTGCACGATCGCAGGCTCGGGCAGCAGCCCACCGAACGCCCCGGTCAGCGAAACGCCGGCCAGCAGCGCATAGGGCAAGGGCGCGCCCAGCAGCAGGCCAAGCCCTGCCGCGAGCGCCGCGATGAGGCTCGGTGTCGAGACGAACAGGCCGGTCGAAAACTGCGCAGCGGCATAGAGCGCGACGCCCAGCACGAGTGAGGCCAGCACCGAGGCCATGGAGCGATCGAGCGCGGCGCGCCAGAGCACGACGAGCACGGTGAGGCCGCCACCGACCGCAAAGGCGCCAAAGCGCAGGCTTTCCGGCAGGCCCAGCACGGTCGATGTGCCGCCGACCAGCGCCGCGACACTTGCGCCGCCGATCGCCAGCACCAGCGCGCCATGCACCGCGACCGCGTCGGCAAGGATCGCTGCGAGCGCCTGCCCCCGCGCCGGCAGCAGGCGCACGACCACGTCGAGCCGCATCGACAGCGCGCTCGTCGCCGCCAGCGGCGCGCCGACCGCCACCAGCGCGACATTGAGCCAGATCGCCAACTCGTCGGACCAGACGAGCCCGCCGCCAAGCGCATAACGCCTGATGACCGCAAGCATCACGACGCAGAACAGCAACGCAAGGATCAGCGCACCGGCAATCTCCAGCGCCGCGACGACGCCGGCCAGCGCCCGCGCGAGCCGCAATCGGCCCGGCGTCGCGGCGATCTGTGATGAGGATGTGCTCATGATGTCTGCGGGAGAAGAGCGGCGACCGGATTGAGGCAGGAGCCCGGCTCGCGTCGAGCCCGGCGTTGCGACGGCCTACCGCATTGCGTCGCATCGCGCAGCCCTTTCGAGAGCGGGCGAAAGTGACGCGTTGCGCTGGAGGGCCCCGGTCGGGAATATGGAACAGGCGCGAGCACTGCTGAATCAGGCCCGGTGCCGCCCTTTGCCGATGCTTTAATCCGACGAATGAAAGACGCCGCATGAAACTGCTGACCAGCGCCGCCCTGATCGCCGCCGCCTTCGCCGCCAACGCAGCCCAGGCGCAGGACATCGCCGCCGGCGAGCGCTCCTGGAACAAGTGCCGGGCCTGCCACCAGACCGGCGAAGGCGCCAAGAACCTGATCGGGCCTCAGCTCAACGGCGTCTTCGGGAGAACCGCAGGCACGGTCGAGGGCTACAGCTATTCGTCCGCCAACAAGAGTTCGGGCATCACCTGGGACGAGGCTGTCTTCGCTGACTACATCAAGGACCCGAAGGCGAAGATCCCCGGCACCAAGATGATCTTCGCCGGGATCAAGAACGAGCAGGAGATCAGGGACCTGACGGCCTACCTCAAGCAGTTCGGCGCGGACGGCAAGAAGCTGTAGACGGCCTCAGCGATAGCCGGCCGCCTGCAGCTCGAACAGTTCGGCGTAGCGGCCGCCCTGCGCGACCAGTTCGTCATGGCTGCCCTGCGCTTCGACCTTGCCGCCGGCGAGCACGAGGATTCGGTCGGCCATGCGCACGCTGGAGAAGCGGTGCGAGATCAGCACGGCGGTCTTGCCCTTGCTCAGTTCCTTGAAGCGCTGAAACACCTCGAACTCCGAGCGCGCATCGAGCGCAGCCGTGGGCTCGTCGAGGACGAGGACGGCGGCCTCGCGCATATAGGCTCTCGCGATCGCGATCTTCTGCCATTCGCCGCCGGAGAGCTCGACGCCGTTCTTGAAGCGTTTGCCGACCATCTGGTCGTAGCCGGCGGGCAGCCGGGCGACGACCTCGTCGGCCTGGCTGCGCTCGGCGGCGCGCGCGATGCGTCCATGGTCCTCGCGGGCCTCGATCCGGCCGACCGCGATATTGTCGCCGGCGGTCAGGTTGTAGCGCACGAAATCCTGGAAGATGACGCCCATGCCACCGCGCAGCGCCTCGAGATCGTACTCGCGCAGATCGCGCCCATCGAGCAGGATGCGGCCTTCGTCGGGATCGTAGAGCCGCGTCAGCAGCTTCACCAAAGTGGTCTTGCCGGCGCCGTTCTCGCCGACCAGCGCCAGCACCTCGCCGGCCTGCAGCGTGAAGCTGAGATGACGCACCGCCCAGCGCTCCGCGCCGGGATAGATGAAGCCGACATCCTCGAAGACGAAACCCTGCCGGATCGGCCGGGGCAGCGGCAGCGCGTTGGCAGGCGAGAGGATTTCCGGCTTGACCTCGAAGAAGGCGAAGAGGTCGTTCAGATAGAGCGCCTGGCTGGCGGTGATCGAGAAGCCCGACAACAGCCCTTCGAGCAGCGCCCGCAACCGCCGGAACGAGCCGGCGAGAAAGCTCAGATCGCCGATCGAGAATTCGCCGGCCAGCGTGCGCCAGACGATATAGGCGAAGGCGAGATAATAGCCGATCGTTCCGATCGTGGTGAACAGCCCGCCCCAACCGGCGCGGCGCAGCGCCAGCCTGCGGTTGCCCGCGTAGAAGATAGCAGAGAGACGCCGGTAGCGTTCGATCAGGAAGCCGTTGAGGCCGAAGATCTTGACCTCCTTGGCGGTTTCGACGCTGGCCGCGGTCTGGCGGACATAGTCGAGTTCGCGGCGCTCCGGCGTGCGCCCGAAATCGAGCGAATAGCTCTTCGCGTTGAAATGGGTCTCGCCGAGGAAGGCCGGCACCAGCGCCAGCAGCAACAGCACGATCAGCCAGGGCGCATAGACGATCAGCCCGGCCACGAAGCTTGCGACCGTGACGATGTCCTGCGCCTGTCCAAACAGTTGACCCAAGAGCGAGAGCCGGCCGCTGGTCTGCCGGCGGGCGCGTTCGAGCTGGTCCTGGAACTCCGAATCCTCGAAATCCTCGAGATCGAGCGTCGCGGCATGCTCCATCAACCGCACGCTGGAGGCGTTGTTGACGGTTTCCGACAAAAGCCCGTCGACGAGCGAGACGACGCGGCCGAGCACATCCGCCAGCACCGCCAGCGCGAACTCGGCGAGGATCAGCAGGCAAAGCCCGTTCAGCCGCCCGCTCTGCCACCATTGCGCCAGCGTCGCCGGCCGGTCCGGCTGCTGCAGCAGAAGCACGACATCGTCGATGATCAGCTTGCCGATGAACAGCGTCACGACCGGAAGCAGCGCGCGCACCAGCCGCAGCAGCAGCGAGGACGCCGTCAGCAGCGGAGCGGTGCGCCAGACCATCGCCATGAACGGACGCAGATTGCGCAGCGCGCCGACCCGTTCCTTGAGGGACCTGGCGGCGCCCGGCTGCATCCGCCCGGGCGATGGCCCGGCGCGTGAGCCGGTCGATGCGTCGTCAGGGCGGGCTGTTTGAGGCATTCCGGCAGGTCTCGGGGAAAAGGGGATAGTGGGTCACTGACCGGCGATGCCGGCGCTCACGACGGAATCAGGAAGCAGCGGTCGCCGTCAGAACAGTATTTCCGCGCCGGTTATGGCAACACGGGATACCATGAAATGACACTGCAGCCGCCTGGCGGGGCCGTCGGCATCGAGGGCCGCTTTGGCTGGTGTCGCGTCGGTCATCGCAGGACGGCCGTCGGCGGAGGCGCAGACACACCTTTCGTCGGCGGCCTGTCGGGGCAATCGGGCAGAATACCGGTTCGCGGCGCGCCTCGGACCAAACTCTGGTTTGCGCGGACAAGATGTGGAGCGGGTGGAGGGAATCGAACCCTCGTATTCAGCTTGGAAGGCATGAGGGTTTTACAGCAAAATCAACGAGCGTTCCAACTTATGTGTCCCGAAGAACGGCACATTTTGACACCTTAGTTGGAATGATCGCGACAGAAGATAGAGCTTCAACCGAAGATCGCGCCAGTGAGTTTTGCACTGGCAGTTCGGTTGCCCAATTGCCCCGACTTGTAGGCCAAGAACGCCTCCGCAGCATCGGTGCCGAGAGCCATCTCGACATCCCGGAAGTTTTCCTGAAGACGCTGCAGCTCGCGCTTTACTAGCCAGCCCATTATGCTCTGTTGTGTTTGAACGAGCGCGATCGAAGTCCCGAACGCTAGGAACACCGTAATGCCAGCGGCCGCCAGCCGATCGGACTCGCCAAATTTCCACCCGGCATTCATCATGGATCGAAAGAATTCGTCGTCCCAAGCGATATGGTACGCGACGACAACACAGCATCCGAATATCGCCGCTGCAGCCAGCAGGGTCGTAAGCGTGAGTGCCTGGCCGCCGGTCATCGCCGCCTTCTGCCGTGGGTGAGTGTGTGGGCATTTCTGGCCTGCCCCAGCGGAATTTGCAACGGTCGTGAGAAGACTCGCTATGCCAATATAATTTGTCAGGCGAGAGGCCCGTTGAACGGAGCGAGCGAAAACGCTGGAAGGCCTGATTTCACGGCCCTACTGCGCCAGGCTAGGCTGATCACTGGTCATCATCAGTCGGAAACTGCGTCCGGTATATCTCCGACGCCGACAGCCAGCGCTCCAGTGCATCGAGCGGATCAATTCCCGCGAAAGCCTCCTTCGCCAGATCAAGCCGATGCTGAAGCCGCGGTCGACGTTCGTCTGGAACTTGGGCTAGCCGCATCTCTGCGCTACGGAAAAATTGGTCCGCTGCCTCTGCGGCCGCCCATTTCGCTATGATCTCTTCGAGCTGCCGCTTGCTTTCGACCCGAGCCTCGGAAACGCGCTGCGCATCCCTCGCCCGCAACCGGCTTTCACGAGCGGCGGATTCGATCAGCTGTTGCGCCAGGCGCTGCTGTTCGAATTTTTGTAATTCTATTGCCCATGCCTTCTGCGCTTCGGCTGCATCCTCAGCCGCCTGCTTCATTAAAGCCGGAGCCTGCAGGTGCAAATCTCTGAGCTCATTTACGATCTTTGGTAGCATGGCCGTGATCGAAGTCTTCGGCGTCTCGTCCCAGGTTCGGCTCCAGCTAACGAACGGCGCGGGCGTGAACGCGAGGATGCGGCACCGCCCGCTCAGGAAAGTCACTTTCTCAGTCAACCAGCGGACGCCAGCGGCTCGCGCCAGCGTGTTCGTGCAATCGCGGACGTACTGACCATTTATATTGAGCACCTCCACGATTTCGGTCATCTCAGTCAGAACAAGGGCCACCGCTAACGGTCCGACGTATGCGACCGTGGACCTACTGGGGACCCACACCACACCTCCGCGGTGGTTCGGAGCTGTTCGTTGTTCGGAGGCAACCTCCTGTTTTTCAGCCCGCCAAGACGGCGTCGGTTCTTCCGGCGGCGCTAGCCGAACACGGAATCCGCAACGTTCCAGAGCTTGGTAGACCTTATTCGCGACGTCTAACGAATGATGCAGACCGGACGCCGAGCAGGAGATATCAGGTAGTCTTCGAGCGGTGGGTCTGAGGAATTCGTCGTCGGAGCAGATATAGGACTTTCGGAATTGCTCCTCCGCCCCAACGAGCAGGGGGTGTAGCGGGGACCGAGGCGAGCGCGCCGGAGTTCGGCTTTGAGCGCGTCTTTCGTGCCTCGTTGCCGGCAAGGTCAAGCCGTTTTCCTTGGTCCAAAACAGCTGATCTCCAGGAGCGGCAGCGGGCAGTTTCGGTGGCCGAGCTGCCTTGCCGACTGCCTTCTTCGCCCAATAGCCCCGAGGTGGGCGCGGGACGTTCAGTGCGGTGCAGATGCGCGCTAGGTAGGAACCCGACACGCCGAGCCGCTTCGCTATTTCCTGCGCCGGCTTAGACCACAGCTCCGCGTAAAGAGCGTCGCGGGCGATCTGCGCCTTATTCGGGGTATCAGGCGTTCGGATCATCTGCGAAACCCGCCCTCACCGTCACCCAGGGAAAGCAGCGGTGCCCAGGCTCGTCAGACACGATCACCGCCTCATCCTTCTTTACGCCCCGCGCGACCTCAACCTAGTGAGGGCAACCACACCAAGTTCACGCAGCAAAAAAAGCGGAGAATCTTGCGATTTTGCGTGATTTTCGGCCATCCTTATGCGCGCTCGCAAGGTTGTCTGGAGCTTTCAAACGTTAACTTGACATTCACGTTCCCTGCCCAACATTAGCACCGTCAAGCCGACCCACTTGCCGAATTGTCGCCGGATGGCGTGCGTGGTCAGCAGTCGCTGATCTAGGCAAGCGGGTCGCACCCTTCATCGAAAATGCCAAATATTTTGGATTTTGGGCTCGAGGGCGCTCAGCCAACGCTGCGCGTTGTCCCGGTCCTTTCGTTGGGCGCGGCCGATGGCTCCGGCGCACATGTCAGCGAGCTGCACGAGACGATCTCTGCTCGAATCGGAAAACTTGATTTTCCGGACAGCGCCTGGGCCGGTATAGCGTCGCAGGTAACCTGCTAATTCTTGACGAAAAGCGCGTTCGCCACTGCCATCGATCACCACCTTTGCTTGCGCAAGCAAGCCGTTGTCGAACGTCAGCATCGACTTCACGAAGAAGCTATAGAACGCCTCTTTGTCCGACCTCAGATGAGAGCTGTAGATCAATTCTTTTCGGACGACGATTGAGCGCACGCAGAAATCGAACGGCATAACGGCGCGAAAGAATTCGTCGCGCACCTCTGATCGGCTTTTCCCAAATTTAAATTCTTGGGTAAGACGAAGCCGATCAGCCAGCGTGTCGATCGCAGCCGCCGTTCTCGTCGCCTGATCAAGGTCATGGAAAGCGACCATCGCGACGACGAAATGCGGCGAAGAACCCTTGGTCAATTTGAAGCCGGCATCGCCAGACTCATCGATGAAAATAAGCATGCCCGATCTCGTGCATGCCGAATCATGATTTGCGCAAGCGCGCTCTGCGCTATTCGATGCAATCCACAGGCCTCCACCGCCGGCGCCGATACATCCACGGTCGCCGGCGGCTCGTCGAAGACGCGGCGGCAGCTGCAACCGCGCATCAATCTCGTTTCCCGACACGAAGCGTGGGGGTCGTCAGCGTGCGATCGCCTGCCTCTTTCAGTCGATCTTGCTTGCGTGCGCCGTGGCGGCGCCTGGCCCGGTGCCGGCGCACCCCCAATCGGGCTTATCGAAATCAGCCTTATCCTATTGCGGAGACCCGGCCGCCGCCTTCACGGCCGCTATCACATGGTCCCGGTCCACCCCATCGCCCTTCACCATATGCCCTGCGCGGTTGACCAGCGGGGCAAACAGGCTGGATCCGTACCGCTTGCCCGCGGTGAGACCCCACCATTGAGCCGCGCGGAGGCAGACGACCACGCGCCTGCCGGCCTCCGCATCGGGGAACAGAACGCGCTGCGCCCATTCTATCGTGGCACGACATGAAGGCAGAGCGGCCAACGCGGCATGGTCGGTGAAATCTTTCGACTTGTAGGGCGAGATGTTCAAAACGGCGACGCGCTGTCGAAGCTCGTCTGGTTTCCCGAAGACGCGCGTGCGTGGCGTCCACCAGTCCCACAGATCCTTCCAGTTTTCAGCCGTCGCTAGGGGCTCCTGCCCCGCTCTGATCCGCACGTAGCGCTGCTGGGCTTTGGGATCGCGAGCCTCTGCCAGATCCTGATCCGAGAGCCCCGGTGAGAGGTACAGGAGCACGACTGGAGCGTCGGCGAGACGACCATAATAGGGTGTCGGTAAGCACGGGCTGAAGGTAGGAGCGAGCCGATCCCATGTCGCTCGATCATCGGGATGAATCAGATCATGAGGACCAAGACGCGACCAATATTCGATAAGGCTGTTAGGCATCGGCGGCGGCCCTATCCCGCTTGCCGCCGCGCGCCACGATCTGCAGGCTCTCGTCGGGCAGCTTGCGCTGCAGGTAGCTCGCGATCGGCCACTCGGCCGTCATCCAGGTCTCGCACTGCTCCGGAGTCGTCAGGATCACCGGCATCGCCTTGGGATGGATCGCCCCGACCTCGGCGTTCGGATCGGTCGTCAGGAAGGCGAAGAGATCGGCCGAGACCTCGCCTTCCCTGACCTTTCGGACGCTCTTCCATTGCGGCGTCCATATCCCGGCGAAGAAGGCGAGCGGGCGCGTCTCGTCGAAGGCGAACCAGATGTCGCCGCCGGCGTCGCGGTTGAACTCGCTGAAGCTCGAGAACGGGACCAGGCATCTGTTCTCGACGCCGAGCCAGCGCCGCCAGTGCGGAGACTTAGTGTTGCGGACGTTGGTGACGCCGGTATCGGTCTTCTTGCCGGCCAGCACAAACTGCGGCGAGGGCATCCCCCAGCGCGTCATCGCGAGCGCGGCGACGCCGTCACCTTGGTTGCGGAGGATCGGCGCCGCATAGTCGGGAAAGATGCCCGGCAGCGGCGGCAGATTGGTGTCGGGCGCGTCGAACTTCGCGAAGAGCTTGCGCATCGCGTCGACGCTGCGGGTCATGCTGTAGAGGTTGCACATCGCTCACGCACCATACCGAACACCGGTCACTTCAGTTTCGTAGCAACGCCAGTCGAAAGCGCGGTCGCTCCTGATACATAATACAGGGTTTCGAAGGGCGACCGGCTCGCTAGATCTGCACCCGCAGGAACGCCGAGTTCCGAATAGGCCGCAGCCATTGTCGCCGTGCCGCGAGGTGAACGGCTCTGATGGAAACCGAGTCCCTTTTGCCCCTTCGAGCCGACACCTTCGACAACCCGCGATCCGCCGCCGTAGATGGGCTCTGTCCCAGCAGCGAACAACAAGGTGCAAGCACTTCCGCAAAGGCTACCGGCGTTGACCAACGTCGTTGCGCCAATGGCCTTGATGCTGCGGGCCATTTCGATAGCAGCCGGGAGCCCTCCCTCACCAGCGCCAGGGCTCAAAAGGATAACCGTTCTATAGCTTCCCTGCGGAGCGGCTGCTGCAAACGTGGCGTCGTCACCCGGCCCGATCGAGCCCCGTACCGTCACGGTCATGCCCGATTTCGTCACCTGCGCGGCATCGGCACTGAAGCCAGCAACGAGCATCACGGCAACAACGAAGGAAAAGCGTTTCATCTGAGATCCCGGTCGTCGCATTAGTCGTTGGCCAATACGCGTCCGGCGGGATCGCCGCGTCAATAGGCTAGGCATCGTCGCCACCGACCCTGCGCTGGCGGGCCGGCAGCATGTCGTCATTGCCGCCCTCGATCAGGTTCAGCCCGGTCATCGCCGGCGGGAGATCGGGCGGCCGACCCGAATTCAGGTCCGGCAGATAGGCCCCGCAGCGCATCCCGTATTTCTGCGGCTTGCGCAGCTCCGTGAACGGACACCACGGGCAGCCCGACATGAAGCCGTGCAGCACCTGCCGGACCGGCACGCGATGGCCGTAGCGCGCCGCCAGCGCCGCCAGGCGCACCTCGGCATGGCGGGGGCAGACATGACAGCGCAGCCGGACGACCACCCATGGATAGCGGAAGAGCTGCGTTGCGAGGTCCGGCGGATCGTCGCTGCCGCTCACGGTTCATCGTCTACCTGCTGGCGTCGGGCGCCATCKGCGAACCGGCCGCGCARATAGCCGCGCGAGATCGCCTCCTGGGCATCGRCGATGAGCGTCGCCTGATCGTCCAGGAGAGCGCGGATTGCRGCCAGCGCGTCGCCGCCAAACTCGGCCAGCACCTCGACYGCTTCGGCCTGCCGCATSGCGTCGTCGATGGGCGAAAGGGACGGCTTCACGGCGGTCATTGCGTTCCTCGAAATGAGAACGTAATGAGAACGAACGCGCCCCGGAGAGTCAAGCCATGAACGTCGACACATTCTTCCTCCAGCCGTTCAAGACCCATCGCAAGAAGCTCGTGCCGGCCCAGCGCGTGCCGGCCAAGACCAAGCATCACGCCCTGCGGGATGGCGAGCGATTGGGCCGCACGGCCGAGGGCCTTGCCGTGGTGCATGTCTGCGCCGACGATGAGACCGGCGAGGTCAGCGCGATCGAGGTACTGGCGCGCCACGGCCAGATCCCCGAGCAGTTCGAGGAGGAGATCAGGGCGCTGTGACGCTGAGCCTGCGGCGCTCCGATTCGGGCTTCATCCCCGAATGGGACCGCGACAAATTCTGGACGGTCATGTGCGAAGGCACGACCGTCGGATCGATCGTTCTGCAGACGCACTTCCATGGCGACGACGCGCCATGGAGCTGGTCGATCACGATGGCGACGCCGGCATCGCAGTTGACCTGCAAGCACGGCCGCGAGGCGACCCGCGACCACGCCATGGCAGCCTTCCGCTGCGCCTGGGATATCTACCGGTCGGAAATCGGCGACGACTGGTGGCGGCGCCATCTCGACCACTGCGCGCGGCTGGACGCACAGGATGCCCGCAGCCGCCGGCAACGCGAAGGAACCAGGAACCCTGATCTCAGTTGACGCTCCGCCACGGAGCCACGCGATGCCCACGATCAAGATCGAATCCGACGCGCAGTATCAGGAAGTCGTCGAGCGAACCCAAGCCCTGCTGGGGTGCACGGAAGGATCGAAGGAAGAGCGCGAGCTGGTCGAACTCGTGCTGGCGATCGAGATATGGGACACGGTGAGGCAGTGGCGGACGTGACGCGCGCGCAATAATCCCCGGCCGCTCAGGAGATCGCCGATGTCGTTCCCGCCCGACAATCCGCCCATGGCCTATTCCCATCTGGCCGGCCGCGAGGTCTCAACCTGGTCGGGCGAATGGCAGCACGAGACCGAGGTCTACTATCTCGCAATGATGCCGATCGGTAAGCGCAACACCTTCCTCGATGGGGTGCCCGGCGGGACGGGCGACGATCGCGGGATCAAGGGCGTTCGGGGTGAGGCTGCTGTCGCTGCGCTGCGGGCGGCTATCGAGCGATACGAGCAAATTGTCGCGAGGCCGCACTGATGTCAGCGGTCGCTAATTTCATAGACGTCGCCTGCATCCGCATCCTCGCGCAGGCCCTTGAAGGAGGCGTGGCGAAGCTTGTCGTCGTCGGTCCAGCCTCGGAAGGCGATTTCGGCGGGCAGGACTGGTGACAGCCAGACGGTCCCCTTCGCCTTGATCGGCAAGGCCGGCTTTTCGAC
>NZ_JBFUCS010000026.1:0-47687 GCF_056405115.1 Allobosea sp. P2_A10
GGTTCCTCTTCCTGCCGCCCTCTCTTCCTGCCGCCCTATAGCCCCGATCTCAACCCGATCGAGATGGCCTTCGCCAAGCTCAAGGCGCACCTGCGAGCCGCCCAGGCACGAACCTTCGACGCCCTCTGGAGGGCCGTCGGAAACATCTGCGAACTCTTCTCGCCAGCCGAATGCCGAAACTTCTTCAAACACGCAGGATATGCGTATGATTAACCGTCCGATGCTCTAGATGGGCTCTATTCTGATGTACGGCTTTCCGTAGCGCGTCACGAAAAAGCGCCGGCCTTGTTCAACCACTTTCAGCAATCGACGGATGTGCCGCGCTGCTTTTGTCGCTGTTATGCTCCAGATCATGACAACTCTCGCGTGCGTTTTTGATCTGACATGCGCAATTCGGCTAGAGAGACGCACGGTTCCCGAAAGGGTGGAGTGAAGCGGCTCCCATGACCCTTCGCATCGTCCGCCTCGGCACGCCCCGCCACCCCAACGAAGGCACGCGCATCGGTACGGTGCGTCGTCCGCCGCGCGGCGTGCGCAAGGAGCGCTTTGCCGCCGATGACTGGTTCGACGTCTGGTATCCCGAACTTTCGCCGAGCGCAGACCTCGTCGCGACGGCGCAGGCTGCGCAAACGGACAAGGAATGGGCCGGCTTCGTCCGTGTCTTCAAAGCCGAGATGGCGCAGCCTGCGGCGGGCCGCACGCTCGATCTTATCGCCGTGCTGTCGCACAAGGCCAATCTCTCGGTCGGCTGCTATTGCGAGGACGAAGCCCGCTGCCATCGCTCGGTTCTGCGCCTGCTGCTGGCCGAGCGCGGCGCGGCGATCGGCTGAGAGCGTCCGCCCTCTCGCCAACCCCGCCCCCGCCATGCTAACCGCAGCTTCATGACGACAGACCCGACCCGCATCCAGAACCGCTTCGCCGCCTGCGCCACTGAGGGCCGTGCCGCGCTCGTGACCTTCGTCACCGCCGGCGATCCCGACATTGAAACGTCGAGCGCGATCCTCGCGGCGCTTCCCGGAGCTGGGGCCGACATCATCGAGCTCGGCGTGCCCTTTACCGATCCCATGGCCGACGGCATTCCGGTCCAGCTCGCCGGCCAGCGCGCGCTCAAGGGCGGCCAGACGCTGAAGAAGACGCTCGCCATGGTCGAGGCTTTCCGCAAGACCGGCCACGACACGCCGATCGTGCTCATGGGCTATTACAACCCGATCTATGTCTATGGCGTCGAGCGCTTCCTGACGGATGCGAAGAAGGCCGGCATCGACGGCCTGATCGTCGTCGATCTTCCTCCCGAGGAAGACGCCGAGCTCTGCCTGCCGGCGCTGGCGGCGGGCGTGAACTTCATCCGTCTCGCCACGCCGACGACGGACGACAAGCGCTTGCCGAAAGTGCTGCAGAACACCTCTGGCTTTGTCTATTATGTCGCGGTGACCGGCGTCACCGGCAGCACGATCGCCAGTTACGACGCGGTCGGCGAGGCCGTGGCCCGGATCAAGGGCCACACCGATCTGCCCGTCGCCGTCGGTTTCGGCGTCAAGACGGCGGCCGACGCGATCGCCATCGCCAAGGGGGCGGACGGCGTCGTCGTCGGCTCCGCGCTGGTGGAGCGCGTGCGGCTTTCGCTCGATGCGGACGGCAAGGCCACGGAAAAGACGGTTTCGGCTGTCACCTCGCTGGTTGCTGAACTTGCCGCCGGTGTTCGCATGGTGGCGAAGGCTGCGGCTTGAACTGCCTCGCCTGCCCGAACATTTCGAGGATCTGATCCATGAACTGGATTTCCGAAGTCGTCCGGCCGCGGATCAAAACGCTGTTCAAGCGCGAGAGCCCGGAGAACCTCTGGATCAAATGCCCCGATTCCGGGCAAATGGTCTTCCACAAGGATGTCGAGGCCAACGGCTTCGTCATTCCCGGTTCCGATCACCATATGCGCATGACCGCGCCTGATCGGCTGCGCCTGACCTTCGACGAGGGCAAGTGGCTCGACGTCGCCTTGCCCGATGTCGCGGTCGATCCGCTGAAGTTCCGCGACGAGAAGCGCTATATCGACCGGCTCAAGGACGCCCGCACCAAGACCTCGGCGGTCGACGCCTTCAAGGTGGGTTATGGCCGCGTTCAGGGCCTGCCGATGACGCTGGCCGTGCAGGATTTCCATTTCATGGGCGGTTCGCTCGGCATGGCCGCCGGCGAGGCCTTCATCAGGGGCGCCGAGACCGCGCTTGAGAAGAAGACGCCCTATGTCGTCTTCGCGGCATCGGGCGGGGCGCGCATGCAGGAGGGTATCCTCTCGCTGATGCAACTGCCGCGCACCACGGTCGCGGTTCGCATGCTGCGCGCGGCGGGCCTGCCCTATTTCGTCGTGCTGACGAACCCGACCACGGGCGGCGTCACCGCCTCCTATGCCATGCTGGGCGACATCCACATCGCCGAACCCGGCGCACTGATCGGCTTTGCCGGCCCGCGCGTGATCGAGCAGACCATCCGCGAAAAGCTGCCTGATGGCTTCCAGCGCGCCGAATATCTCAAGGAGCACGGCATGGTCGACATGGTCGTGCATCGCCATGATTTGCCTGCGACCCTCGCCCGGCTTGGACGATTGCTGATGAAGCAGCCGGCGCCCGACGGCGCGCCCAGGCCGCTGCCGATGCCGGTGGCGGAAGCAGTCTGACGCGGGCTGCGCAGGGCGGGGGCCTGAACGCATCATGGGGTCGTCCGACACGCTGCTGGCGCGCTTTCTCGCGCTGCATCCCAAACTCATCGACCTTTCGCTCGGCCGCAGCCTGAAGCTGCTGGAGCGGCTGGGCGATCCGCACAAGCGCCTGCCGCCGGTGATCCATGTCGCCGGCACCAACGGCAAGGGCTCGACCATCGCCTTCATGCGGGCGATCCTGGAAGCGGCTGGTCTGCGCGTCCACGTCTACACCTCGCCGCATCTGGTGCGTTTCCACGAGCGCATCCGGCTGGGCGCGCCCGGCGGCGGCCGTTTCGTCGACGAGGCCGTGCTGGTCGAGGCGCTCCAGCGCTGCGAACGGGCCAATGCCGGGGAGCCGATCACCTTCTACGAGATCACCACGGCGGCTGCCTTCCTGCTTTTCCTCGATCATCCCGCCGATGTCGTGCTGCTGGAGACCGGGCTCGGCGGCAGGCTCGACACCACCAACGTCATCGCCCATCCCGCCTGCGCCGTCGTAACCCCGGTCTCGCTCGACCATGCCGAATATCTCGGCGACACCGTGATGAAGATCGCCGGCGAGAAGGCCGGCATCTTCAAGCGCGGCGCACCGGCCGTGATCGCGCCGCAGGAGCCCGAGCCGACGGCGGTTCTGGAGGCGGCGGCCGAACGCGTCGGCGCGTCGAAGATCCTGATCGGCGCGCAGGATTTCAACGTCCACGAGGATGGCGGCCGGCTGGTCTACGAGGATGGCGACGGCCTGCTCGATCTGCCCCTGCCGCGGCTCGCCGGCCGGCATCAGCACGTCAATGCCGGCACGGCCATCGCCGCCTTGCGCGCGGCCGGCTATGGCGGCCTGCCGGCAAGGGCTTTCGAGCAGGGCATGCTCGGCGCGGAATGGCCGGCGCGACTGCAGAGGTTGGCGCGCGGAAAACTCGTGGAGCTGGTGCCGCCGCGCGCCGAACTCTGGCTTGATGGCGGCCACAACCCCGATGGCGGCCGCGTACTGGCGCAGGCGATGGCCGATCTCGCCGACAAGAACCCGGCTCCGCTGGTGATGGTCGCCGGCCTGCTCTCGACCAAGGACGCGCGCGCGACGCTGGCGCATTTCAAGGGATTGGCCCAGGCGCTCTTTGCGGTGCCGATCCAGAACGCGCTGGTGGCGCGCCCGGCCGAGGAGGTCGCGAGCCTTGCGCGCGAGGTCGGTCTCCATGCGGAGGTGGCGGGCTCGGTCGAACAGGCCCTGCGCGAAATCGCGTCGCGAAGCTGGTCGGCCCCGCCGCGCATTCTGATCTGCGGCTCGCTCTATCTGGCGGGCGAGGTGCTGTCGGCCAACGGCACGCTGCCGGTGTGACGGCCGGCCTTCGGCCCGAAGCCGAGAAGAAGGAGCAACCCATGACCCGGCGCTTCGGATCGACCGGCCCCGACATCCCCACCATCGGGCAGGGCACCTGGAACATCGAGTTGTCCGACAGGCGCGAGGCCGTCGCCGCGCTGCGACGCGGGCTCGATCTCGGCCTGACCCATGTTGATACCGCCGAGATGTACGGCTCGGGCCGCTCGGAGGAGATTATTGCCGAGGCGATCGCGGGTCGCCGCGACGAGGTTTTCCTGGTCTCGAAGGTGCTGCCTCACAACGCCTCGAAGGCCGGCACGCGGGCTGCCTGCGAGCGCTCGCTCCGGCGGCTTGGGACCGACCGGCTCGACTGCTACCTGCTGCACTGGCGCGGTTCATATGCGCTTGATGAGACCTTCGCCGCCTTCGAGGCGCTGAAGGCCGAGGGCAAGATCCTGTCCTGGGGCGTCAGCAATTTCGACGTAGACGACCTCGACGAGGCGCTGGCCGTCGCGGGCCCCGGCGCAATCGCCTGCAATCAGGTGCTGTATCATCTGCGCGAGCGGGCGATCGAACATGAAGTGATGCCCTGGTGTGAGCGCAACCGCGTTGCCGTCACGGCCTACAGCCCGTTCGGGCAGGACGATTTTCCGCCGGCCTCCAGCGCGGGCGGCAAGGTTCTCTCTGACGTCGCTACCGCCCATCACGCCAGCGCCCGGCAGGTCGCGCTCGCCTTCCTGACGCGTCGCCCGTTCGTTTTCGCGATCCCCAAGGCGGCGAGACCCGCCCATGTCGAGGATAATGCCGGCGCGCTGGCGCTTCGGCTGAGCGAAGTCGAGATCGCGCGCATCGACGCGGCCTTTCCGCGCGGGCCAAAGCCGCGCTCCCTGCCGATGCTGTGAAACGCGGCGACACTCGCGCGATCGTGGAAACCACATTTTGGCTTTGCGCTTTATAGGGGTGACCGGCCGGGCTTTGCTTCAATCCATGGCGGCGGTGCATCAGCGCTCGACAACGCCGAATGATCCTTGGGTTTGCGTCTTTTCGGAGTGTTTGCGTGATGCGTCGCGTTCTCGGCATGCTGGCCGTGTTGTTCCTGTCGCTTGCCGGCCTCGCCTCGGCCAAGGCCGCGATCTCCGTGCGTGTCGATATCGCCGCCCAGCGCATGCAGGTCACCACAACCGATGGCGAAGCCTATGACTGGGCGATCTCGTCTGGCCGCAAGGGTTTTCGCTCGCCCAACGGCGTCTATCGCCCGACCCGGCTCGAAAAGAACTGGTATTCCCGCAAATATGGCGGCGCGATGCCCTATGCCGTGTTCTTCCGCGGCGGCTACGCCATCCACGGCACCTCTGCGGTCGGCGCGCTCGGTCGCCCCGCGTCGCATGGCTGCATCCGCCTGCACACGGCCAATGCCGCGAAGTTCTTCGCGCTGGTGAAGAGGCATGGCGCCGGCCAGACCAAGATCGCGTTGAACGGCGCGGCCGATGAGAGCCTTTCGCGCTTCGCCAAGGCGTCGGGCGGCACCAAGTCGAAGATCGCCAAGGCGAAGGCGAGGGAGCGCGCCGCGATTGCCCAGCAGCGCCGGTCGCCGAATTGGGGCGAGGCGCGCGAGCAGATCCTGCTGCGCCCCGCGCTGCCGGCAAGCGCCTATGGCTACCAGCCCTACAATCTGCAGCGCTATTACGAGACCGGCCCGCGCTGGCGCTATCGCTGAGACCGCGGCTCAGAGCGCTTCCGGCGCGATCCTGAGCCAGCCCGACAGCGTCTCGCCCGGCTGGAGCCGTGTCAGCGGCGACACTGTCCGCGCCGCTGCCTCGCTCGGCGAGCCGATGGCGTGGCTCTGCGGCTCGACGCAGAGGAAATCGGCGTCGGCCGGCGCCCAGACCACCGGGAAACTGAAATTCTCGCTCGCAGTCAGGGTGATGCAAAGCCCGGTCGAGGGCGTCTCGATCCGCGCCATGCCGTCCCAGCCCAGAAAGCTCCAGGCGGTCTCGTGGCCGGTCGCGAAGACCGGCTTTCCGGCATAGGGTCCGCCATCGTCGAAGCGCCGCGAACCCGTCGCGCGAAAGGCCTCGCCGAAGATAAGCGCGCCCTGCGCGGCCATACCAAGTCTAGTGTCGGGCGCGCAGGGAAACCACGGATGATGCCCCAGACCATAGGGTAGTGCCGCCCGCGCCTCATTGGTGATGGCGATTTCGATGGTCATACCGGCCTCGTCGAGCAGTATGACCTGCGTCGCGCGGTAGCGATAAGGGTCCACCCCCTCGCTCCGGCGGTGTTCCAGCACGGTATGGCCTTGGGTCTTCCGCAGGACATCCCAGGCCGATTGTCTGCCGAACCCGTGGATGTTGTTGCCGCGCCCGTCATTGTCGGGCACGCGAAAGGCATTCTCGCCATCATCTACCAGGCAATCGAAGGCGCGGTTGGCGAAGGGCGCCATCGCCCAGGTTCCGAACATGTTGGAATGGGCGGTGGTCGGCACCGCGCCATCGGGCGAATGCAGCAGTTTGTGCAACCGGCCGTCGGGTGCGCGCCAGTCCAGCGCCGCGACGATGCCGCCCATCTCGGGGACGATGCGCGCGCTGAGCGGGCCGGCTTCGAGTTCGATCATCGGATGCCCTGTCTTCATTTGACCAGTGGTTGCAGCATCCCCTGCATCGCCCGCATGCGCGGCAGGAACTGCGCCGCCATCTCGGCGGCCGAGGTGCGCTGGACCTGCCCCGAGAGATTGAATGCCGCGACGACCTCGCCGCGCGCATTCAGCAAAGGCATCGCCAACGAGACCAGCCCGAGTTCGAGTTCCTGATCGACGATGCAATGGCCCTGTGCCCTGACCTGCGCCAGGATCGTCATCAGCGCCGCCGGCTCGGTCACGGTCCGGGGCGTCCGGGCGCGCGGCTTGCCGGCGAGGATCAGCGCCCGCGCCTCGTCGGGACTGCGCGCCGCCAGCAGCACGCGGCCCATCGATGAGCAGAAGGCGGGCAGCCGCGAGCCGACGGAGAGGCCGACCGACATGATCCGGCGCTGCGCCGAGCGGGCGATATAGACGATCTCGTGCCCGTCGAGCAGGCTGGCGGAGGAGGATTCATGCGTTTCCTCCGAGAGCCGTTCGAGAAAGGGCTGGATCAGTTGCGGCAACGCCGTCGAGGAAAGCCAGGCGTAGCCGAGCCTGAGCACGCGCGGCGTCAGCCGGAAGAACTTTCCGTCGAATTCGGCATAGCCGATCTTGGTCAGCGTCAGGAGACAGCGCCGCGCGGCCGCGCGCGACAGGTCGGTCGCGCGGGCGACATCGGCGATCGTCAGCCGGTCATGCTCGGTGTCGAAGCACTCGATCACCGCCAGCCCCTTTTCCAGAGCCGCCATATGATCGCGGTCGGGGGGCTCGGCCGCCATGCTTGACCACATCTCTCCCGCATCATAAAGTGCGAAAATCAGAACATTGTGCGATTAACGCACATATTGAGGAGATGTCAAGGTGGCGGAATTCGTCTCTCTCAGCGAGGGAATCGAGGCTGTCCTGCGCGACGGCTGTTCGGTCGCGATGGAGGGGTTCACTCACCTCATCCCCCATGCGGCCGGCCACGAGGCGATCCGTCAGGCCAAAAAGCGCCTGACGCTGATCCGTATGACGCCCGATCTGGTCTACGATCAGATGATCGGCATGGGCTGCGCCGAGAAGCTGGTGTTCTCCTGGGGCGGCAATCCAGGCGTCGGCTCGCTGCATCGTTTTCGCGACGCGGTCGAGAACGGCTGGCCGCACAGGCTCGAGATCGAGGAGCACAGCCACGCCGCCATGGCCAATGCCTATGAGGCGGGCGCGGCGAACCTGCCCTTCGCCGTCTTCCGCGGCTACAAGGGCGTCGACTTGCCCAGGGTCAATCCGAAGATCAGATCGGTGAGCTGCCCCTATACCGGCGAGGTGTTGGCGACGGTGCCGGCGATCCGCCCGGATGCTGCGATCATTCACGCCCTCAAAGCCGATCGCGAGGGCAACGTCATGCTGGAAGGCATCGTCGGCGTGCAGAAGGAGGCCGTTCTGGCGGCGCAGCGTTCGCTCGTGACGGTCGAGGAAGTCGTCGATGATTTCGGCCCGCGCAACGCCAACGCCGTGATCCTGCCGGCCTGGACGGTCACCGCGATCGCTCATGTGCCGGGTGGCGCCTACCCGTCCTACGCGCAGGGCTATTACAAGCGCGCCAACGACTTCTACATCGCCTGGGACAAGATCGCCCGCGAGCGCGACACGTTTCTGGCGTGGATGAAGATGAACGTGCTGGAGAAGGGGCCGGGCGATTTCGCGCAGCATGCCCGGGCCAGGCATGAGGCGGCGTGAGGACATGACGATGACCGCCACCCCCACCGAAATGATGACCATCGCGGCCGCACGACTGCTGACCAACGACGATGTCTGCTTCGTCGGCATCGGCGCGCCTTCGGCCGCCTGCAATCTCGCTCGGCTTACCCATGCGCCGAAGATCACGCTGATCTACGAATCCGGCACGCTGTCGACGCGGCCGACCGTGCTGCCGCTCTCGATCGGCGATGGCGAACTCTGCGACACCGCTTTGACCACCGTCTCGGTGCCGGAGATGTTCCGCTATTGGCTGCAGGGCGGGCGCATCACCATCGGCTTTCTCGGTGGCGCGCAGATCGACCGTTTCGCCAATCTCAATACGACGGTCGTCGGCCCCTACGATCAGCCAAAGGTCCGCCTGCCCGGCGGCGGCGGCGCGCCCGAGATCGCGATCCATTGCCGCCAGATCTTCATCACCATGGCGATGGGCTCGCGCGCCTTCGTCGACAAACTGCCCTTCATCACCTCCTTCGGCCATGGCAAGGGCAAGGGCGACCGCGAGGCGCTCGGCCTCAAGACGCTGGGGCCGACCAGGATCATGACCGATCTCTGCGTGATGGAGCCCGATCCGGAAACCTCGGAGCTGACCGTCGTCTCGCTTCATCCAGGCGTCACGCGCGCGCAGGTCGAGGCCGGTTGCGGCTGGCCCTTGCGTTTTGCCGCCGAACTGGCGGAGACTCCGGCGGCATCCGCGCAGGAACTCTCGGTGCTGCGCGAACTGCACATCCGCACGAAGCAAGCTCACGGAGTGGCGGCATGAGCCTGATCTATCCGCGCGAAGGCCTGAAGGCGCATCCGCCCAACCTGTCGCCGCAATACCGCTCCACGATCAAACGCGCTCCGTCGCAGCCGCTGGTGCTGCTGCCGCACACCCTGTCGGAAACGACAGGGCCGGTCTTCGGCCATGCCTCGATCGCCGAAAAGGACGCCGACCTGACCCTGCAGCACGAGGGCGAACCGCTCGGCGAGCGCATCATCGTCACCGGCCGCGTGCTCGACGAGGACGGCCGCCCGGTGCCCCATACCCTGGTCGAAATCTGGCAGGCCAATGCAGGTGGCCGCTATGTCCATGTCCGCGACCAGCATCCAGCCCCGCTCGACCCGAATTTCACCGGTGCCGGGCGCGCCATGACCGATGCCGACGGGCGCTATCGCTTCGTCACGGTCAAGCCTGGCGCCTATCCGTGGGGCAATCATCACAACGCCTGGCGGCCGGCCCACATCCATTTCTCGCTGTTTGGCCATAGTTTCCTGTCGCGCGTGATTACGCAGATGTATTTTCCCGGCGATCCGCTGTTCAAATACGACCCGATCTTCCAGTCGATCACCGACGAGAAGGTCCGCGACCGGCTGGTGTCGCGCTTCGACATCGAGACGACGCAGCCGTCCTGGGCGCTGGGCTATCAGTTCGACATCGTGCTGCGCGGCCGCCACGCGACGCCGACGGAGGAGCCCCATGAGCACTGACAAGGTCGCCGGCGGTCATTTTGGCCTGACCCCGTCGCAGACCATCGGCCCTTTCTTCGCCTATGCCCTGACTCCACGCGCCTATGGCGGAGTCGAGCCGTTCAGCGAGATCATGGCCCCCGAAGGCGTCGCCGGCGAGCGCATCCGCATCGAGGGCTGCGTCTATGACGGCGACGGCGCTGTAGTCAGCGACGCCATGATCGAGATCTGGCAGGCCGATCCGCAGGGGCGTTTCCACAGCGAGGGCAATGCCGGCTTCACCGGCTTTGGCCGGGCCGAGACCAGCACCGAGGGCGTGTTCTTCTTCGAGACGGTCAGGCCCGGCGCGCTGCCGGGACCGGCAGGCGCGACGCAGGCGCCGCATCTCGGCGTCTCCGTCTTCGGCCGCGGCGTGCTGGTGCGGTTGATGACGCGGATCTACTTCTCCGACGAGGCCGCCAACGCGACCGATCCGGTTCTGGCGCTGGTGCCGGCCGAGCGCCGCGACACGCTGATTGCAAAGCGCGACGCGGCCGGCGTCTTCCGCTTCGACATTCGCCTGCAGGGCGAAGGCGAGACCGTGTTCTTCGACGGCTGAGCCAAGGCATCATGCCCGGGCTTGACCCGGGCATCTCTTGCAGGAGATTCTCAGGCCTGCGCTTCGCTTCGCCCGAGAGTGACGAGGCGGGCAACAGCCGGAGCCCAGCCTATGCCCAAACCCCTGATCGCGCTCGACTGGGGCACCACCCGCGCCCGCGCCTTCCTGATCGACGGCGACGGCGCGGTGGTCGACCGCCGCAGCGCCGATCAGGGCATCCAGTCGGTTCCGGCGGGCGGCTATCCCGCCGCCTTCGATGCGCTGGCCGGTGATTTTCGCCGCGCCCATCCCGACGCCGCGATCGTGCTCGCCGGCATGGTCGGCAGCCGCAATGGCTGGGTCGAGGCGCCCTACGTGACCTGCCCGGCCTCGCCGGAGGAGATCGCGGCAGCCGGCATGCAGGTGAGGCTGAGCGGCGGCGCGCAGGCCACGATCCTGCCAGGCCTGTCCTGCGACGGGGGGGCCTTCGACGTGATGCGCGGCGAGGAAACCCTGATCGTCGGGCTCGGTCTCGAAGATGGTCACGTCTGCCTGCCCGGTACGCATTCCAAATGGGCGCTCGTCGAAAGTGGGCGCATCAAAAGCTTCGCGAGCTTCATGACCGGTGAAATCTACGGCCTGCTGCGCGAGCATTCGATCCTGTCGCGATTGGCCACGCCCCCCGATGGCGACGATGCCGCAAGGGGCACGAAAGCAGGGCTTGCGGCGGTCACGAGACCGGGCGGTGTGCTCAACGCCGCCTTTGCGGCGCGTTCGGAGGTGCTGGCCGGGCGTGCATCGGGTGGCATGGTCGGTCCCTATCTGTCGGCACTGCTAGTGGGGCACGAGATCGCCGGCGCGCAGGCGCTGTTTGGCGTACCCGACAAGGTCCATCTCGTCGCCGACGGCGTGCTGGCGCAGAGCTATGGCGCGGCGCTGGCGGCAGCGGGGCGTGCCGCGACAGTGACGACGCCGGAGGCCGCCTTCATCGCGGGCGTGCGTCGCCTTGCTGCCGGCGTGAGCGCATGATCGTCGTCTTCGGCTCGCTCAACGTCGATCTGGTCACGCAGGTCGAGCGCCTGCCCGGCGCCGGCGAAACCGTGATCGGCCCGGGCTATCAGCTGCATCCCGGCGGCAAGGGCGCCAATCAGGCGCTTGCCGCGCGTCGGGCGGGGGCCGATGTCGCGCTCGTCGGCGCGGTCGGTCGCGACGGGTTTGCCGAGATCGCCCTGTCGCTGCTCGCCGCCGACGGCGTCGACCTCACGGGGGTCGTGCGCGTCGAAGCCCCCACGGGAGCGGCCTTCATCGCGGTCGATGCCGAGGGTTCCAACCAGATCGTCGTCGCCGCCGGTGCGAATGCGCAGGCGCGCGCCGATGGGGTGGCGACGATGGCGCTTGCCGAGGGCGACATCCTGCTGCTGCAACGCGAGGTGCCCGAAGTGGAATGCATCGCCGCGGCCAGGCTGATGCGGCGGGCCGGCGGCCGAGTGGTCCTCAACCTCGCCCCGGCCGGCAGCCCCGATCCAGCCCTGCTGGACCTGGTCGATTATCTGGTCGTCAACGAGCACGAGGCGCTGGTGCTGGCGCGGGCTTTGGGCTGGTCCGAACGCGAGCCCGACGCCGTTGCCGCCCGTGTCGACGCCGAGCGGGGCACGGCCTGTATCGTCACGCTCGGCGCGGCCGGCGTCGTCGGTTGGCAGGGCGGCGTCCGCCGCCGTCTCGACGCCCCCATTGTCGATGTCGTTGACACGGTCGCCGCCGGCGACAGTTTCACGGGCGCATTCGCTGCGGCGCTGGCGGCCGGCTACGGTCTGTCGGGCGCCTTGCAGCGCGGTCTGGCCGCAGGTTCGCTCGCTTGCACCAGCGCCGGTGCGCAGCCGAGCATCCCGCGCCGGAATGAAATCGAAGCGCTGGTCGGGACGTCGTTTCTGTAGACGTGCTTCTGTTTGCCTGACCTGGTATCGGCGGCGGGGGCAACTTGCCGTTAAGCCTGTTGCTTGCCGGATCCCGGCTTGCCGGGCGACGTCGTCAATCCAAGTGACGGCTTTCATCCTTCCGCAGGGACTGTGAGGCATCGTTCCCAGACGATTTTGCTGACGGGGACGCTTGTCGATGGCGCAGAGGCCGATCATGTGGGCGCTCGGCACGGCCGCGACGGTCGTCTATTCCGCGCTGTCTTATAGCGAGATGGTGACGGGGTCGGATGCCGCGCCCAGCGCCACCGTCATCAGCGCGCCAGCGCGCCCCGTCGTGGCAAAGCCCCCCGGCCGCCCGACAATGACCGTGGCGGCGGACTATCGCGGGCACTACCTCGTGCATCCGATGATCGACAATTTCCGCATCACCATGCTCGTCGACACGGGCGCAAGCATGGTCGCGTTGACAGCTGCAGATGCGCGCGCGCTCGGCATCAGCCTCCGTCCCGGCGACTACAAGATGGGTCTGAACACGGCCAACGGGGTGGTCAAAGGAGCGCGCGTGAACCTCCGCGAGGTCCGTCTCGGCGATATCCTCGTCCGCAACGTCGATGCCGTCGTGCTGCCGGAAGGCGCGCTCTCGATGAGCCTGCTGGGCACGTCCTTCCTCGGCAAGCTGCAGGGCTACGAGGTCCAGACCGGTCGCATGGTGCTGCGCGGCTGACAGCCGCCCAACGGTGTTCTCGCACCAGGTGGTGTGCTCGGCCGATGCTCTGGAAAGCCAGCTTCAGCCTGACGTCGCCGCCTTGAGCGGATAACGCGCCGTAGGCGAGGCGTTCAGTTGAACAGAGGGCACATGGCGACGCCGGAGCGTTCGACCTGCTCGATGCTGTTCGTGCCGCCGGCCTTGCCGATGCGGGGTCGAAGATAGATCGGGCTATCGCCCACCTTGATCGAGCCGGTGATGAGATAGCCGATCGTCGGCGTGAAATCATAGCTCGAGACCGCCATGATCAGCGAAGTGCTGGGGATGTTCATGCTGGTGGGCAGCGTCACGGTGCTGCCGCGCGCAGGCGCCGTCGAGTTGCGCTGGGCGCTCCAGCATATCTTGGCGACGCCGAGCGCGTCGATCACGATGCTGCTGACGGCCATGCGCGGCGCGACCCCGGTGAACGGGGCCATGATCGTCGTCGCGGCGTCGAAGATGTTGCTCATCTCCGTGTTCGAGATCACGGTGCTCTGGGCCGTGAGATCGCCCACGGCGCGATTCAGTTCGGTCAGCTTGCGGTCGACCATGACGCCCTGCGCCACCTCGACGATGCCGAAATAGACCGTGAGCATCACGGGCAGCAGGAAGGCGAACTCGACCGCGGCGACACCGCGTCGGTTGCGGGCGAGGCGCCGCACGAGGCCGCGCAGCGCGGCCCGGTTGCGACGAAATGAGAAGGCGCGCTTCATGTGGGCCGGCCTCAGCTTCAGGAAACGGTGTAGGGTTCGGTCCGGAACGTGGTCGAGCCGACGATGCCGCGCTTGCCCGGGCCGATATTGGCCAAGGCGGAACTCCATTGCGTGAACAGCAGCGAATATTCCTGCACGGCGCGCACAACGACGATCTGGCCCGGCTGCGGCTGGGTGTATCCCCATCCACTGGTGTTCAGGGTTCCGCCGCCGGTCGGATTGCTGCCGGCCGTGCCGGTCTGGGCCGACGAGAACGAGGAATAGCTGCGCACGTCGATGGTCAGCTTGGAGCAATCGATCAGCGCCGGCGCTCTGCCGCAGATCGCATCGCGGAACGCGGCTGCGTTGGCGGTGGCGCTGCCCTTGTAAAGTGACTGCGACTGACCGGTGAGCAGGGATCGCGAGGCCTGAGCCACGGCTTCCTCGAGCGTCTGGCTTGTCCAGAACATCAGGGCGGTTTCGAGGATCGCCGCGAGCAGCATGAAGAACGGTGTCGCGATCAGCGCGAACTCGACGATCGCCACGCCGTCCTGCGAGCGCTTGAAGCGCAGCAGCAGGCGGTCGAACCTGCGGGGCTTGCGCCCCGTGCCGCCGGCGTTCTCGCCCGCTGGCCTCTCATTCGAATGACCCGTCATGCTGTCATGCGTCCGGCTGGCGTCCTGCGGGAGCGGCGGCGCATCGGTGTCGGGACGTCTCGTCCGTTCGTGATGTCCGTCGCCGCGAGGCCAGCATCGGCCCCGGCGTGCAACATGATTACGGGAAAAGAATTTCCGATCCGTTATGGCTGTCGAAGCGCCGCAGCCAGCGCTGTTAGTCAGCGATTTACCCTGATGCCGCGCCGGTGCCGTCTGGGCTGCGTCAGCGCGTCAGTCCGCCGGTCGCCTGCGTGTTGCGGGTGCCGACCTGCCCGGTCGTCTCGACGAAATAGCGCTGCGCGTCGCCCAGCCGTGTGGCGGGCTGGCAGACCGGGCTGCAGGAATAGGTCTCGCGCTCCAGGCCGCGCTGCACCGTCAGTACCGAATCGGAAGCCGCGCCCACGCGCACGAGCGATTCCGCCAGTAGCGCGCCGCTGGCATCGAGAGCGATCAGGTTGGTGATGCCGAAGCTTTTGCCGGTGACGACCATCACGCCGTTGCGCTGGACCGAGACGTCGGCGATTGAAGGATTGCCGACGATCACGGTCTGCGCCTTCTCGGGCAGCCGCACGACCTTGGCGTGGTCGACCAGAACGGCGACCGTTTCGAGCGCGCCGGTCTGCGGGGCGGAGACGGTTGCAGGTGTGGTGGGCTTCGGGGCGGCAGGTGTTGGGGCGGCAGGTGTTGGTGCGGATTGGGCCGCGCGCGCCACACTGGTGACCGAAAGGCCGGAAATCGCCATCGCGGCGCTAAATGCGATCGCCCGGCACAGGGCTTTGCGACGCCGCGATGATCGCTCGAAAGTGGACATGGCCGACGCCCCAAGATTTCCAGTAGGGCCAGCAAAGCGCAAAATGATGAATCAATCCCTAATCGGGCCTGTCCGAGGGCTTTTCCAGCCTCCCGGCCTCACTGCCGCAGGGACATCTCGACCGCTACGAGCGATTATTCACAGGAGCGGTGTTGATATTCGCCAGATGATCATCGCGGCGTCGGTCAGATAATGTCAGTAGACGATCATATTATTGGCGTTATCCGCAAGATAAGCACTGTTTGATCTCATAAATCCAGCGTTAACCATCGGAACGATGTTTGCGGAATCGGTCGAATTCTTCTTTTCGTTTAACTGATCGGCAAGGGGCGCGGGGTAATGTGCATTTGTCGCTGACCGAAGCCGCTCAGAGCAAAGGCAGCAGTCAAACCGTGGTGCAAAAGGAGTCTCCCATGACCAACATCTTCGCTCGCTTCGTCAAGAATGAATCCGGCGCGACCGCCATCGAATACGGCCTGATCGCTTCGCTCGTCGCCGTCGCCGCCATCACGGCGATGACCTCGGTCGGCACGAAGCTGACCTCGACGTTCACGGCGATCGCCGGCTCGCTCAAGTGAGCTGAACGGAACAGGTTCCGGCTTCGCGCCGGACAGTTCCTCGAAACGCCCCGGTGACCCCGGGGCGTTTTGTACTTTCGATCTGGTTGTCCAGCATCCGGTCGGTAAGGCTTTGGTCAGGCGTTTGACCGAGCATCATCGCCGGCCTTGTCTTCGGTTCGGGAACCGCGCCCATGTCAACCGCGCCCATGTCGCTCTCGCTCATCGCGATGCTCGTCGTCTTTCCCGCCACGATGGCCTATGCTGCGGCGAGCGACCTGGTCTCGATGACGATATCGAACCGCCTCTGCCTTCTTCTCGCCGCCACCTTCGCGCTCTGCGCGGCCCTGCTCGGCCTGAGCTGGAGCGAGATCGGCTGGCATCTCGCGGCCGGCATGCTGGTTCTGACGGTCTGTTTCGGCTTCTTCGCGGCCGGCTGGATGGGCGGCGGCGACGCCAAGCTCGCCGCGGCCACCGCGCTCTGGTTCGGCTTCGAGCAGCTCATGCCCTATCTCGCCTTCGCGGCGATGGGCGGCGGCGTGCTCACGCTCGCGATCGTCTATTATCGCCGCTCGCCGCTGCCTGCGGTGACCGCCGGCTGGTCCTGGGCTCGGCGGCTGCATTCGCCCAATGAAGGCGTCCCTTACGGGATCGCTTTGGCCTTTTCGGCACTGTTCGTGCTGCCGGAAACCGCGATCTGGCGCGCCGCGATTGCGCTGGCGGTCTGATATTCTTGCCGGCGGCGGCGAGATAGCTGCAAAAAGATACTCCCGGTTAACCATAAGTTGACGATTCCAGCCGCACGATCCTCGTCGAAAGCCATCCTGCTTTGGCTGAGGGTCAGTCGCAATGAGTCCCGCCCGCATCATCATTCTCGTGGTTGCGCTGGTCGCCGGCGTCGGCGCGGCGCTTCTCATGCAGCGCCCGACCGAGGCGCCTGCTCCGGTTGCCCGCATCGAGGCGGCGCCGACCGTGCCCGTTCTCGTGGCCGCGGCCGACATTCCGATCGGCAATACGCTTACGGCTGGTGACCTGCGCTGGCTCGACTGGCCACTGGCCAGCGTTCCTGCCGGCGTCGTCCGCAAGGACGAGGCTCCCGAGGCCGAGACCGAACTGGTCGGCCAGCTCGCCCGCTTCCCGCTGCTCGGCTCCGAGCCGATTCGTCGCGAGAAGCTGATCCGCACCGACGGCACCGGCTTCCTCTCGGCCGTGCTGCCATCGGGCAAGCGCGCCATCGCCATCACCACCGACAGCCGCGGCGCCAACACGGCCGGCGGTTTCATCCTCCCCAACGACCGCGTCGACGTCGTCGCCACCATCAAGGGCGAAAACGCCGAAGTTAAGGGCGAGGCCTATCTGAGCGAGACGATCCTTCGCAATCTCCGCGTTCTCGCCATCGGCCAGAACATCCAGGAGCGCAATGGCGAGAAGGTCGTCGTCGGCGAGACCGCGACGCTCGAAGTCGAGCCCGGCCAGGTCGAAACGCTGATCCAGTCGCAGAAGGCGGGTTCCCTGTCGCTTGCTCTGCGCAGCCTCAAGGATGCCGGCGAGGTGGGGCGCACCGCCACCGCAGAAGGCGCCATGACCCTCGTCAAATACGGCATCACATTGAAGAGCGTGAAACCATGACCGTTGAACGCACTCTCCTCTCGGCCGCGCTTGCGCTCCTTCTCGCCGTTCCGGCGGTCGCACAGTCGACCGGCCCGGCTCCGGTTCTGAATGTCGGCGCCAGCGAACACGCCATCGCCCGCAAGCTCGATCTTTCGATCGGCCGCTCGCTGGTGATCGAACTTCCGCGCGACGCCAAGGAGGTCTTCGTCGCCAATCCGAAGGTCGCCAACGCGGTCGTCCGCTCGGCGCGCAAGATCTTCATCATCGGAATCGCCGACGGTGCGACCTCGATGTTCGTCATCGACGCCGAGGGCAAGCAGATTTCGGCGCTCGAGATCGAGGTTGGGCGCGATCTCAACGTCCTGCGCCAGACCCTGAAAACGGCGCTGCCCAAGGCCCAGATCGACATCAAGCCGGCTGGCAATTCGATCCTGCTGATCGGCAACGTCGCCAACGCGTCCGAGGCGACGCAGGCCGTCGACATCGCAAACGCCTTCGTCGGCACCACCGGCGGCTTCTTCTCGTCGAGCAAGGGCGCGGTGATCAATTCGCTGACGATCCGCGGCCGCGACCAGGTCATGGTCAAGGTCGTGGTCTCCGAGGTCTCGCGCAAGGCGATCAAGCAGCTCGGCATCAATTCGACCGGCGAGTGGAAACTCGGCAACTTCTCGGTCACGCCTTCGCTGGACAACCCTTTCCCGCTGCAGCCGCAGTCTCTGGCTGCGACGGCGGTCGGCGCCGGCATCGGCAACTCCACCAATTTCACGTTGCGCGCGCTCGAACGCGCCGGCCTGGCGCGCGTGCTCGCCGAGCCGATGGTCACAGCCATCTCCGGCGAGAGCGCCAAGTTCACCGCCGGCGGCGAAGTGCCGACCCCGCAGGGCGTCAACTGCCAGACCGACATCTTGTCCGGCCGCCCGCAATGTACGGTGCAGCTTATCTACAAGCCGATCGGCGTTGCGCTCAACTTCACGCCCATCGTCCTGTCCGACAACAAGATCAGCATGCGGATCRCGACGGAGGTGACGGAGCTCGACTTCGAAAACCAGATCCGCCTGACCGACAATTTGAATGCGCCGGCCTTCCGCGTCCGCAAGTCCGACACGACCGTCGAATTGCCCTCGGGCGGCACGCTGGCGACCGCCGGCTTGATCCAGCGCGTCTCGAAGCAGTCGATCAACGGCTTCCCCGGCCTGATGAACCTTCCGGTCATCGGCGTGCTCTTCCGCTCGCGCGACTACCAGCGCGAGGAGACCGAGCTCCTGATCACCGCGACGCCCTACATCGCCAAGCCGATGGAACCCAACCAGGTCCAGCGTCCCGATGACGGCTTCGTCGAGGCGCATGACGCGCAGGCGTTGCTGCTGGGTCGGTTGAACAAGATCTACGGGACGAACAGCGGACCCGTGCCGCAGGCCTACAAGGGCCGTGTCGGCTTCATTGCCGACTGAAGGCGTCGAGACGCGTGAAAGGGATGACGGGACCGATGATGGCTCGATCACAGACACTCAACCCGCGCCGGCTGCATGGCCTGGCCGCGGTCATCGTGGCGGGCCTCGCGCTTGGCGCGTGCGCCCGGAAAGGTGACGAGACCGGCTCGCTTGCGCCGGCCGACGTCCGCGAGCGCCACCCGATCGTGCTGCGCGACGCGCCGCGCTCGCTTGATGTCTTCATCGGACGCGCCGGCAGTGGCCTCGACCCGCGTCAGCACGAGGATGTCGTCGATTTCGCCGGAGAATATCGCCGCACCGGGCGCGGCGGGCTCGTCGCCGAAGTGCCGACCGGCGCCCGTCGCGAGATCGCCTCTCATGACACGCTGAACGCAGTGCGCGCCGCACTGGCGCGCGGCGGCGTCTCCGGCGCTGCCCTGTCGATCCGGACCTATCAGGTTTCCGATCCCGGCCTCGCCTCGCCGATCCGGCTGTCCTTCGCCTCGCTCCAGGCCGGCTTGCCGCACTCCTGTGGCCAGTGGCCGGAAGACACGGGGGCATCGAGCTTCAAGACGGATGCATCCAACGCGCCCTACTGGAATTTCGGTTGCGCCGCCCAGGCGACGCTCGCCGCGCAGGTTGCCGATCCGATCGATCTCGTCCGCGCCCGCAGCGAGGGCCGCGCCGACATCGTCAAGCGCATGGGCGCGATCGCCAAGCTGCGCGAGGGCAAGGATCCCTCGACCGAATACCGCCAGCAGACGCCGCAGATCAATTCGACGGTCGGGGGGCGATGATGGACGCCGAGCAGAACCTCGACGCTGCCGACGGCATCGCCAACGAGATCGTCATCGCGCCGCTGCCGCGCATCACCCTGCAGGCATTCTGCGAGACGCCCGGCGTCGCCGCGACGATGCAGGCCGCGATTTCCGACCGGCGCATGGACAAGGCCCATGCGCGCATCCAGATGGGCGGTCCTGCGGCGGCGGTCGAAGCCTTCCGCTCGGCCCCGACGCCCAACGTCATCGTGCTCGAGACGGTGTCCGATCCGTCGGTTCTGGTTGGCCATCTCGACAAGTTGTCGGAGAGCTGCGACGCCGGCACCAAGGTCGTCGTGATCGGCCACGTCAACGACGTGCAGCTCTATCGCGATCTGATCCGTCGCGGCGTCAGCGAATATCTGATCGCCCCGCTCGGTACGCTCGACGTGCTGCGGACGCTGTCGGAACTCTATATCTCGGTCGAGGCCCGCAATCTCGGCCGCGTCATCGCCGTGATGGGCGCCAAGGGCGGAGTCGGGGCCTCGACCGTCGCCCACAACGTCGCATGGGCGATCGCGCGCAATCTCGACGCCTCGACCGTCATCGTCGATCTCGATATCGCCTTCGGCACGGCCGGCCTCGATTTCAACCAGGATCCGCCGCAGGGCGTAGCCGAGGCCGTCTTCGCGCCTGAGCGCCTCGATGCCAACATGCTCGACCGGCTGCTGTCGCGCTGCAGCGACAACCTCGCCTTGCTTGCCGCGCCGGCGATGCTGGAGCGCACCTGCGATCTCTCGGAAGATGCGTTCGACCAGCTTTTCGACCTGCTGCGCGCCAGCGTTCCGTGCGTGGTGCTCGACGTGCCCCATGTCTGGACGGCCTGGGTCAAGCGCGCTTTGATGAGCGCCGACGAGGTTGTGGTCGTGGCCGCGCCCGAGCTTGCCTCGCTGCGCAACGCCAAGAACCTGATCGACCTGACGCGGACGAGCCGGCCCAACGATTCCGGGGCCAGACTGGTGCTGAACCAGGTCGGCCTGCCCAAGCGGCCCGAGATCGACGCGGCCGAGTTCGCCAAGGCGCTTAATGTCGACGTGCTGACCTCGATTCCCTTCGACGCACAGCTTTTCGGCACGGCCGCCAACAACGGCCAGATGATCGCGGAGGTCCAGGCCAGCGGCAAGGTCAACGAGGCCTTCGTCCAGATCGCCAGCGCGGTCACCGGCCGCGGTGAGGCCAAGCGCGGCAAGCGCAGCCTGTTCGAGCCGCTGGTCGCCAGGCTCAAGCGTCGCAAGGCCTGAGCGATGATGCGCGACCAGATACGTAGCGACCCGATGCGCCCCTACCCGGCCCTTGCCGGGACAGCTCGGCAACTCGGCGCGCGCGTCGCCGCGCCCGTGATCGCCAGAGAGGGCTGATATGTTCGGAAAGCGATCCATCGGGGCAAGCACGGCTCCTGCAGTCAGCGCCCAGCTCGCCGCATCGGCGCCGAAGCCGGTCGCCCTTGCGCCGGCTGCCGAGCCGCGTCGCGCTGCGCCGCCACCACCTGCGCCGGTCGAGACTCCGCGCTCCGACGAATACTACCAGATGAAGAGCATGATCTTCGGCGCTCTCATCGAGGCCATCGATCTCTCCCAGCTCGCCAAGCTCGACGGTGAATCCGCGCGCGAGGAAATCCGCGACATCATCAACGAGATCATCTCGCTGAAGAACGTCGTGCTCTCGATCGCCGAGCAGGAAGAACTGCTCGACGACATCTGCAACGACGTCCTCGGCTACGGCCCGCTCGAGCCGTTGCTGGCGCGCGACGACATTGCCGACATCATGGTCAACGGCGCCTCGCGCACCTTCATCGAAGTCGCCGGCAAGATCACGCTGACCAATATCCGCTTCCGCGACAACGCCCAGTTGATGAACATCTGCCAGCGCATCGTCAGCCAGGTCGGCCGCCGCGTCGACGAAAGCTCGCCGATCTGCGACGCGCGCCTCGCCGACGGTTCGCGCGTCAACGTCATCGCGCCGCCTCTGGCGATCGACGGTCCCGCGCTCACCATCCGCAAGTTCAAGAAGGACAAGCTGACGCTCGACCAACTGATGCGCTTCGGCGCGATCTCGCCGCCGGGCGCGGAAATCCTGAAGATCATCGGCAAGGTCCGCTGCAATATCGTCATTTCCGGCGGCACCGGCTCGGGCAAGACGACGCTGCTGAACTGCCTGACCAACTATATCGAGCTCGACGAGCGCGTGATCACCTGCGAGGACGCAGCCGAGCTGCAATTGCAGCAGCCCCATGTCGTGCGCCTCGAAACCCGCCCGCCCAATATCGAGGGCACCGGCGCGATCACGATGCGTGACCTCGTCAAGAACTGCCTGCGCATGCGGCCAGAACGCATCATCGTCGGCGAGGTGCGCGGACCCGAGGCCTTCGACCTGCTCCAGGCCATGAATACGGGCCATGACGGTTCGATGGGCACGCTCCACGCCAACACGCCGCGCGAATGCCTGAGCCGTATCGAATCGATGATCACCATGGGCGGCTTCACCTTGCCCTCGAAGACGCTGCGCGAGATGATCTGCTCCTCGATCGACGTCATCATCCAGGCCCAGCGCCTGCGCGACGGCTCCCGCCGCATCACCCACATCACCGAGGTGATGGGCATGGAAGGCGACGTCATCATCACCCAGGATCTGATGACCTATGAAATCCTCGGCGAGGATGCGGCCGGCAAGCTGATCGGCAAGCACAAATCGACCGGCATCGGCCGTCCGCGCTTCTGGGATCGCGCCCGCTACTACGGCGAGGAGCAGCGGCTCGCCGCGGCGCTCGACCAGCTCGAGCAGCAGGGCGAGGCCGATGCGGCCTGATCGCGCGGACTGAGCGGAGCGGGAGCCCATGAACATGAGCCTCATCGCCGTTATCGTGCTTGCGACGCTCGCTTCGGGCGGCGTCGTTTATGCGCTGTTCTATCCGATGCTGAGCGGGCAGGCGCGAGCCGAGAAGCGCCGCAAGGAATTCGCCAGCCCGGTCGCCTCGCGCGGGATCGATCGGGAGGCGCAGGCGCGCGCCAAGCGCGGCCAGATCGCCCAAAGCCTCAAGGACATCGAAAGCCGCGAAAGCGCCCGCAACAAGATCACGCTCGAGATGAGGCTGCTCCAGGCCGGGCTGTCCTGGACCAAGAAGAAATACTACATCGTCAGCGCCGTCATGGCCGTCGTCACCGGCTTCGGCCTCCTGCTCGCCAGCGGCAATCTCTTCGTTGCGCTGGCGGGGTTGTTCGTCGGCGGGTTTGGCCTGCCAGCCTGGTACCTGAAGCGCTGCAAGGCCAAGCGGCTCAAAAAATTCGGCGTCGAGTTCCCCAATGCGGTCGACGTCATCGTGCGCGGCATCAGGGCCGGCCTGCCGCTGAACGACTGCCTGCGCATCGTCGCCCATGAGGCGGCCGAACCGGTCGCGGGCGAGTTCAAGTTGATCATCGAAAGCCAGCAGCTCGGCTTGCCGCTGACCGATGCGGTCACCAAGCTTTATGAGCGCATGCCCTGCGCGGAGACCAATTTCTTCGGCATCGTGCTGGCGATCCAGCAGAAGACCGGCGGCAACCTGTCGGAGACACTCGGCAACCTGTCCAAGGTCATCCGCGAGCGCAGGAAGATGCGCGACAAGATCCGCGCCGTTTCGATGGAAGCCAAGGCTTCGGCCGGCATCATCGGCTCGCTGCCGCCGATCGTCGCAATCCTGGTCTATCTGACCAGCCCCAAATACATCGAGCTGCTCTGGATCACCCAGACCGGCAAGGTGGCTCTCGTCATCAGCGGCATCTGGATGCTGATGGGCATCCTGGTGATGCGCAAGATGATCAACTTCAACATCTGAGGCATCGGCATGATTGCCCTGATCGCGGACAAACTCGCCGACACGCAGTTCCTGCTGATGATGCTCGTGGCGGTCGCCGCGGCCGCCACGGTGCTGACCATAGCCATCCCGCTGACCGAGGGCGACCAGCTCCACAAGCGCATGAAGGGCGTCGCCTCGGAGCGTGAGAAGATTCGCGCCCGCGAACGCGAGCGGCTGACGCGCAGGCAGGACAAGGTCACGCTGCGCCAGGAACCCAAGCAGTTCATGCGTCGCATCGTCGACCAGCTCAAGCTCGGCGACTGGCTCGGCACCGAGACCGCCAAGAAGCAGCTCTCGATGGCCGGCTATCGCGGTCCCCAGGCGGAGATCGGCTTCCTGTTCTTCCGTCTCGTCGCGCCGGCGGTGCTGTTCCTGTTCGCGGCGTTCTACGTCTTCGCCATCAATGATTTCGGCCAGCCCTTCTCGATCAAGGTCGCGATCGCGATCGGCGGCGCCTATATCGGCATCAAGGCGCCCGAGATCTTCCTCTCGAACCAGATCTCGAAGCGCCAGGCCTCGATGAAGCAGGCCTTTCCGGATGCGCTCGACCTGCTGCTGATCTGCGTCGAATCCGGCATGTCGATGGAGCATGCCTTCCGCAAGGTCGGGACCGAGATCTCGACCCAGTCGATCCCGCTCGCCGAGGAATTGGGGCTGTGCACGGCCGAACTCTCCTATCTCGCGGAACGCCGGCAGGCTTATGAGAACCTCGCCCAGCGCACCGGGCTGGAGGCCGTGAAATCCGTCTCGACCGCGCTGATCCAGGCCGAGCGCTACGGCACGCCGCTGGGCACCGCACTGCGGACCCTGTCCCAGGAAAGCCGCGACCAGCGCATGATGGAGGCCGAGAAGAAGGCCGCTGCCCTGCCGCCGCAGCTGACCGTGCCGATGATCCTGTTCTTCCTGCCGGTGCTGTTCGTCATCATCATGACGCCGGCGATGATCCAGGTCTTCAAGGCGCAGTGAGCGCGGGCAGGCGCGACCGCCGCTGGCGGGGCTTGCGTCGTCGCTTCTGAAATGCCGCCAGGCGGCGATCCGGAATTCGGTGGAGAGCGCCAGCGCCTCGAATGACATGAGCTCGCGCATGCGAGCGTCGATCCCGGAGGCGATAAAAAACGGAGAAGGGCGCTCGGGCCCTCGCCGTCAGCCCGTGGGCGCTTCGGGGGCAGCCGTCTCGGGCTTGCGCGCGGTGGTCTTGCCCTTGCCTTTCAGTATGTCCCAGCTGTTCTGCTGGCTGACGCTGCGCTTGAGATAGGCGATGGTGGCTGCGGCTTCCGCCGGGCTCTGGTCCTGCCGCGCCAGTGTCTCGGCTTCGCCGAAGCGGCCCTGGAGGCCGAGCACGAGGACGAGGTTCTGGCGGACGCGGACGTCGCTGCGGCTCGAGGCCGCCGCTTCGCTGAGCACGCGCTCGGCCTCGGGCAGGCGCTTGGCCAGCGCCAGCGACAGGCCGAGATTGGACATCACGGTCGGCTCGCCCGGAGCGAGCTTCAGCGCCGTCTGGTAGAGCTGCTGCGCCCGGGCGTGTTCGCCGAGCTGGTCGGCGACGGTGCCCTGCGCCGAGAGGATGCGCCAGTCCGGCCGCTCCGGCGAATGTGCCCGCGAGAGCACCTCGTCGGCCTCCTTGAGGCGGCCATTATCCGCGAGCGAGCGGCCATAGGCGCCCAGCATCTCCAGATCCTCGGAATGCGTCAGCACGGCGGTCTGCAGGACGGCGACGGCTTGCGCGTTCTGATCGAGCGCCCGCAGCGCGCGTGCATAATAGAAGGCCGCGTCGCGCTCCTTGGGGTTGGCGTCGTAGCGCTTGCCCCAGCGCTCGCTCTCGGCCTGCCATTCGCTTTTGCTGCGCGGCTGCGCTTCGCTGCCGCGGCCGATCGAGCCGGTGATGTCGCCGATGCCGCCGCGGCTCTGGCAGCCAGCCGTCGCCAGCGCTGCAAGGCAGATGGCGGCCAGCAGGCTGGAGCGGGTGGTGTTGCGGATGCGGGCGCTGGCGGCTTTGAGGCGTGCGGACATCGGCCGAGGAGCCTTGCGACATTGGTCAATCTGGTCGCTCCGGTGATAAAGCGTTAACCCTAATGGATTGTTAACCGGCCGCCGCGCGACCGCCCTTCAGCCTGCTTCCGATTGGTGCCTCCCTCCGTGCAAAGCCTTCTCGTCGCCGTCTCCACCGCCGCCATTCCCGTCCATGTCGTCTCGAAAACGGGCTGGCCAGCGCTTCAGCGTACGCTCGCGCCGGAAGGCCTTCGTTTCGCGCAGGCGCAGGGGTTCGCCGGCAGGCCCGGCCAGCATCTCGTCCTGCCCGACACAGCGGGCGCGATCGCCGCCGTCCTGCTCGGCGTCGACGGGCCCGAGGCCCGCCGGCGCGACCCGTTCGCGCCCGGCCGGCTCGCCGCCCTGCTGCCGGAGGGAGACTACGCACTCTCGGGCGAAATCGACGATCCAAGCCTCGCGGCGCTCGGCTGGCTGCTGCAGGGCTATCGCTTCGATCGCTATCGCAGGCCCGGAGCCGCCGTCGCGCGTCTCGTCCTGCCCGAGGGTGTCGATGGCGAGGAGCTTTGCAATATCGCGGAGTCGGTCGCGCTGGCGCGCGATCTCGTCAACACGCCGGCCAACGACATGGGACCCGCCGAGATCGAGACTGCGATCCTCAGGCTCGCCAGCGAATGCGGAGCGCGGGCCACCAGCATCGTTGGCGACGACCTGCTCGCCTGGAACTTCCCGATGATCCACGCCGTCGGCCGGGCATCCTCCCGCCCGCCCCGGCTGGTCGATCTGGTCTGGGGCGATCCCGCCCATCCCAAGGTCACGCTGGTCGGCAAGGGCGTCGCCTTCGACACCGGCGGGCTCGATCTCAAGCCGTCCGCCGGCATGCTGCTGATGAAGAAGGACATGGGCGGAGCCGCCGCCGCCATCGCGGCCGCGCGCATGATCATGCTGGCGAAATTGCCGGTACGGCTGCGCCTGCTTGTTCCCGCGGTAGAGAACGCCGTCTCGGGCTGCGCCTTCCGTCCGGGCGATGTGCTGGCGAGCCGGAAAGGTCTTTCCGTCGAGATCGGCAACACCGACGCAGAGGGCCGTCTGATTCTCGCCGACGCGCTGGCTCTGGCCGACGAGGAGACGCCCGAACTCCTGATCGACTACGCCACCCTGACCGGCGCCGCCCGCACCGCGCTCGGGGCCGAACTCCCGCCCTTCTACAGCCATGACGAGGGTCTGGCGGCCGAGATCGCCCGCATCGGCATGGCCGTCAACGATCCGGTCTGGCGGATGCCGCTCTGGCCGCCTTATGACGGGCTGCTCGATTCAAAGATCGCCGACGTCAACCACGTCTCGGGCGGCGCCATGGCCGGTTCGGTGACGGCGGCGCTGTTCCTCAACCGCTTCGTCGAGAAGACCGCATCCTACGCCCATTTCGACATCTATGGCTGGAACCCCTCGAACAAGCCCGGCCGGCCCGAGGGCGGCGAATGCCAGGCGGCGCGGCTGACCTATGCGCTCGTGAAGCAGCTTTATCCCGCAGGTTAAGCCTTTTTCGCGAATGCGATTGCGCCCTTTCGCGCCTGCGATAATGATACGGACCCGTAACGATCGGGAACCCGCGCCGCCATGCCTCTGGAGATCAAGCCCTCTCAGGCGCTGAGGCTCTGGCGGCAGGTCCATCTCGATCTCGTCCGCGACGGCCAAGCCGATCTCTCGGCGCGCCAGACCGCGATCCTGCTGACGATCTATCTCGAATTGCCGCCCCATACCGTGCGCGGCCTGGCAGCCCAGCTTGGCGTCACCAAGCCGGTGATCACGCGCGCATTGGACACCATGGGCAAGGCCGGGCTGGTCTCGCGCAAGCGCGACGAGTTCGACCGCCGCAACGTCATCATCCAGCGCACGGTCGCCGGCGCGCTCGCGGTCGAAAAACTCGCCGACCTCGTGACCGAACGGGCAAAGGAACTGGGCGGGGGATGAGCAATCGGCGCTTCTCCTTTCAGGAGCTTGTGATGCGCGACTGGATGATCGCTGCAGCGCTCGGTATCGTCGCCATGGCTTTGCTGTGGACATGGACATCGAAAAACGCTGCCTGCACGACAGGAATCGTCGAGACACGATCGGCTTTGGCGGCCTCGGACGACGAGATGCAGAAACTTACGGGTGCCGATCAGGCTCTCAAATGCGCGGTCTATCGAAAGCGAGTATCGGTGCTGACAGAGGCCACGCCCATTGCCTACGCTTGTGGTCCGCCTCAAGCCACTAAAGCGTCGGCCCGTCCGCAACTTGACAGTGAACTGAGTTTCTACAAGCGTTTGGTAGCCGAGCAGTGTGAAGCGCCGCGATAGGCTGCCTCCGTATCAGCCGGCGCCGATCCCACGAGGGTACAAAGCTCAGGCGCTCTCCAATAGATTGCCGCCATGACAGCGATTCTCGACCGACGCATCACCCCCGCCCGCCCCGATCTCGCCGCCGAGCATCTGCGCGGACAGGTTGAGGCCCGCAGCTTCGTCGGGTCCGAACGGGCGTGGGTCGTCGCGCCCTCCGCGCCGTTGCGCCGCGAGCCGAGGCCCGACGGGCCGCTCGACACCGAGGCGCTCTGCGGCGAGGCCGTCGATGTCTACGAGCGGTTCGAGGGTTGGGCCTGGGTCCAGCTCAAGGCGGACGGCTATGTCGGCTATCTCCCCGACGTCGCGTTGCGCGCGGAGGCGCCGACCCCGACCCACCGCGTCGCCAGCCTGCGGACCTTCGTCTTTCCTGGGCCTTCGATGAAGCTCGCGCCGCTGAGCTACCTCTCGCTGGGAGCGGGCGTCGCGGTCGTGGCGGAAGCGGGTGAGTTCCTGGTCCTCGCCGATGGCGGCCATGTCTTCGCGGCGCATCTCGCGCCGCTCTCGTCGCACGAGCCGGACTTCGTCGCTGTCGCCGAGCGCTTCCTGCACGTGCCCTATCTCTGGGGCGGCAAGACCAGCCTCGGGCTCGACTGCTCCGGCCTGACGCAGTTGTCGCTGGCGGCGGCGGGCATTGCCTCGCCGCGTGATTCCGACATGCTGGAAGCCGCGCTCGGCACACCTGTCATGATCGGGGAAGGCCTCGACGGCCTGCGGCGCGGCGATCTCGTCTTCTGGAAGGGCCATGTCGGCATCCTGTCCGACACGGATACGCTGCTGCATGCGACCGCTTATTCGATGACCGTGATGAGCGAGCCGCTGCGCACCGCGCGCGACCGCATCCGCGCGAAAAGCTTCGGCGAGATCACGAGCATCAAGCGGTTGGGATAGCCTCACCCCAGCCCCTTTAGCCGATACAGCGCCTCCAGCGCCTCGCGCGGGGTCATCTCGTCGAGGTCGAGCCCGGTCAGGGCCTCGCGAAGCGGATCGGTTGCTGCGACAGGCGCGACGGGAGCCGCTCGTCTGACAGGCGCTGCAAACAGCGGCAAATCGTCGACCAGCGAGGCGACCGGCTTTTCGCGCTCGGTCTTCTCCAGTTCGCCCAGGATCGCGCGCGCCCGCTCGACCACGGCGGGAGGCAGGCCGGCGAGCTTGGCCACCTGGATGCCGTAGGAGCGGTCGGCCGCGCCGGCCACGACCTCGTGCAGGAAGATCACCTCGCCATTCCATTCGGTCACGCGCACGGTCGCGTTGGCGACGCGGTCGAGTCGGTCCCCGAGCGCGGTCAACTCGTGGTAGTGCGTGGCAAACAGCGCCCGGCAGCGATTGACCTCGTGCAGGTGCTCGATTGCGGCCCAGGCGATGGAGAGCCCGTCGAAGGTCGCGGTGCCACGCCCGATCTCGTCGAGAATGACGAGCGCGCGCGGGCCGGCCTGATTGAGGATCGCGGCGGTCTCGACCATCTCGACCATGAAGGTCGAGCGCCCACGCGCCAGATCGTCGGCGGCGCCGACGCGCGAGAACAGCCGGTCGACGATGCCGATATGGGCGCTGGCCGCCGGCACGAACGCGCCCATCTGCGCGAGCACCGCGATCAGCGCGTTCTGGCGCAGAAAGGTCGATTTGCCGGCCATGTTGGGGCCGGTGATCAGGCAGATGCGCCCGCCCGTCGCAGCCGTTGCCGGTGGCAACAGGTCCGTATCGTTGGCGACGAAGGGCTTTCCGTCGCGTTTCAGCGCGGCCTCGACCACCGGGTGACGGCCCCGTTCGATCGAAAAGGCTGCGCTGTCGTCAATGACCGGCCGGCTCCAGCCTTCGCGCGCGGCGAGTTCGGCCAGGCCCGCGACCACGTCGATCTCGGCCAGCGCCAATCCCGCGGCCTTGATCGGCTCGGCGTCCGCGAGTACCGCCTCGGTCAGCGCGGCGAATACCGAGAGCTCCAGCTTCAGCGCCCGGTCGGCGGCCGAAGCGATCTTGGCCTCGAGTTCGCCGAGCTCCACCGAGGAGAAGCGCATCGCATCCGACATCGTCTGGCGATGAACGAAAATCGCGCGCCAGGGCTCCTTCAGAAAATCCTCGCCGACGATTTGGGGCACCTCGACGAAGTAGCCGAGCATCGAATTGTGCTTGATCCGCAGCGTCCGGCAATTGGTCTGCGCGGCGTAGCGGGCCTGAAGCTGAGCGATGACCTTGCGCGAATCGACCTGCAGCAGCCGCAATTCGTCGAGCGCGGGGTCGTGTCCCTCGCGCACAAAGCGGCCGTCGCGGCGGTTGAGCGGCAATTCGTCGGCCAGCGTCTCGTCGAGTCGGGCGGGCAGGGCGGGGTCCGTGCGCGTCAGTGCGCCCGTTGCGGCCTCCAGATCCCGCGGCAGGTCGCGGCTTGCCAGCAGCCTTGCGATATCGCGCGCCGCGCCGAGGCCGGAGCCGAGCGCGGCGAGATCGCGCGGCCCGCCGCGGTCGAGCGAGAGCCGCGCCAGCGCGCGCGCCACGTCCGGGACGCGTTCCAGCGCCCGCTGCAGATCCTCGCGCAGAGCGCTGTCTGCTACCAGCGCGGCGACCGCGTCATGGCGATGGCCGATCGCGACCGGATCGGTCAGCGGGCCAGCCAGCCGCTCAGTTAGAAGGCGCGCGCCGCCCGGCGTCACCGTCCTGTCGATCGCGGCGAGCAGGCTGCCCGTCCGTTCGCCCGACAAGGTCCGCGTCAGTTCGAGATTGGTCCGCGTCGCCGCATCGATCAGCATGGTCGCGCCGCCGGCATCGCGCACCGGGGCAGACAAGGGTGGGCGCGCGCCGAACTGGGTCCGTTCGACATAGGCGAGCGCCGCGCCAGCTGCCGCGACCTCAGCCCGTGAGAAGGCCCCGAAAGCGTCGAGCGTGGCGACGCCGAAGAACTCCTTCAGCCGGCGTTCCGCCGAAGCCGCGTCCAGTCCCTCGCGCGCCAGCGGCGTCACCGGGACCGAGACCTCGCGCCAGAAGCCCTTCAACTCCGGGTCGTCATAGATCGCGTCCGGGCAGACGATCTCGCGCGGTTCGAGCCGGGCGAATTCGATCGCAAGCCGGTCCTGGGGCGTCTCCATCACGCTGAAACGGCCAGTCGAGATATCGATCGCCGCCAGGCCATAGAGCGCGCCGGCATCGCTGAGCTTGCGCCTGGCGACCGCGACCAGAAGACTGGCGCGGCCGGGTTCGAGCAGGCGTTCCTCTGTGATGGTGCCAGGCGTCACCAGCCGGACGACGTCGCGGCGCACCACCGATTTGGGGCCGCGCTTCCTGGCCTCGGCGGGATCCTCGATCTGCTCGCAGACGGCGACGCGATGACCGGCCGCGATCAGCCTTTGCAGATAGTCGTCGGCGCGCTCGACCGGGACGCCGCACATCGCGATGTCCTCGCCCTGGTGCTTCCCGCGCTTGGTCAGGACGATGCCGAGCGTGCGCGAGGCGATCTCGGCGTCGGTGAAGAACAGTTCGTAGAAATCGCCCATCCGGTAGAACAGCAGGCAATCGGGATTGGCGGCCTTGATCTCGACGTACTGCGCCATCATCGGCGTGACGCGGTGCACCTCGGCCGGAGGCGCCGGATCGGCTGGCATGTCGGAACTGTGGAGGGGGGTTGGTCGCATTGCGCGCGACGCTAGCAAAATTGACGGGTCGCGCCACGCGTTAGGGAGACTTTCAACAATTGAAAGTAGGATTGCATTCACCTTGGGGACAAAGCCGCCGCATGACACTCGTTCTGAATCTGATCGGCTGCCTGTCGTTCGTGCTGCTTGCTGCTTTGGGCCTGACCCTGATTCTGCCGTTGATGAACTCCGGCCACATCCGGCGCAGCCTCGCCATCGCGGCCCTCTTCGCCGTCGCGGGCATCCTCAGCATGCTCCAGCCGGTGATCGTGCCGCCGGGCATCCCGGTCGATGCACGCTATATCGCGGTGATCGTCGCATGCGTCTTCGCGGGGCCGATCGGCGCGGTCGGCGCTGCCGTGCCGATCGTGCTGCTGCGATTCTACCTGGGCGGCCCGTCCGCCACGACCGGCATCATCGCCATCATGTTCTGCACCGCGGGCGGTCTGCTGCTCTACGCCTATTTCCGGTGGCGCAAACGTGCGATCGGCATCGGCGATGTCTGGTTGGCGGGTGCTGTCGGAATACTGGCCATTCTATGCACGATACTCACCCTGCCGGGCGCGGGGCGGCCGTTCCATGGCTGGAGCGATCCGGTCTTGGCGATGATGACGCTCAACTTCGTCGGCACGTCGATCACCGCCTTCGTGCTCTGCACGGATGCCGATCGCGTCGAGACCCTGCATCGGCTGGAGGCCTTCACGGCCAACACGCCCGGCGTGCTCTATCAGAAGTTCATCAAGCCCGACGGCGAGGTGACCTATAAATTCGCCAGCTCCGGCATCGAGAAGCTGCTCGACGTCACCCGTGAGCAGGTCGAGCGCGAGCCGCGGAGCTGGCTGCGCTGGATGGTCGCGGAAGATCGCGCGGTGCTGGAAAAGGCCAACGCCCGGACGACGCTGGACGCCACGCTCAAACCCTGGCGGTTCGAGGCTCGTCATCGCAAGGACGACGGTTCGGTGGTCTGGCTGCGGACCGATGCGGCGGGACGGCGGCTGCCGGACGGCACGATCTGCTGGGACGGCATCCTCACCGACGTCACGGCCGAGCGGACATTGACCGACCGGCGGCTCGAACTGGAAAGCGGCCGCAAGGCGGCGCTCGCGGATCTCGCCGATCAGCTCGAGGTCACGGTCGGCAAGGCGCTGCAGGATGTCGCCCATTCAGTCCGCGGCATGCATGAAGCAGCGGGCGAAATGGCCGGCAGCGCCGGCAAGACGGCCCAGCGCGCCGTCGAGGTCACTCGCGAGGCCGAAGGCGCATCGCAGCGCGTCGGCAGCGTCGCCGTCGCGGCCGAGGAGATCGAGGCCTCGATCCGCGAGCTGACGCGCCAGACCGCCCATGCCGACCAGACCGCCCGCGAGGCCGCAAGCTATGTCCGCTCGACGCGCCAGGACGTTGCCGGACTGGCCGAGGCCGCCGACAAGGTCTCGGCCGTGCTCGATTTCATCGAGGACATCGCCGCGCGCACCAATCTGCTGGCGCTGAACGCGACGATCGAGGCGGCGCGCGCCGGCGTCGCCGGGCGCGGCTTCGCGGTCGTCGCCGGCGAGGTCAAGAACCTCGCCGAACAGACCCAGAAGGCGACGCGCGACATCGCCGCGACGCTGCAGGACATTCGCGGCGCCGCCGCTACCGCGTCGGACGCCGTCGCGCATATCGAGGGCACGATGACGACGATCGAGCAGACCTCGGGCATTCTCGCCGATGTCGTCAGCCGCCAGGCCGACATCGCCTCCAGCATCGCCAGCGACGCTCAGGCGGTAGCCGGCAGCACGAGCGCGGTTACCGCCAGCGTAGGCACTGTCGGCAAGGAGGCTCGCGTCACCGGCGAGGCCGCGGTGCGCGTTGTCGAGGCCGCGCGCCGCGTCGGGGAGCAGACCGTCGCGCTCGATCGCTATGTCGGGGATTTCGTCCGCAGCGTGCGCGGCCGCCTCTGATCGTTTGCGCGCCGGCCGCGCCGCGCGATTTTCGCCTTGCAGTCATGAGCCCTGATCGCCGCCCGCGCCTTGTGGGCGGCCAAGCGCTTGCCTATGGTCCGCCTCCCCAAGGAAACGCTCACAAAAAAGAATACGTTCATGAACGACCGTCCGCCGATCAAACACGCTCGCCCCACTTTCACCGATCAGGAAGCGCTTCTGTTCCATTCACAGGGGCGGCCGGGCAAGCTGGAGATCGTCCCGACCAAGCCGATGGCGACGCAGCGCGATCTGTCGCTGGCCTATTCGCCCGGCGTCGCCGTGCCGGTGCTGGCGATCGCAGCCGATCCGTCCAAGGCCTATGACTACACCACGCGCTCGAATCTCGTCGCGGTGATCACCAACGGCACCGCGATTCTAGGCCTCGGCAATCTCGGCGCGCTTGCCTCCAAGCCGGTGATGGAGGGCAAGTCGGTCCTGTTCAAGCGCTTCGCCGACGTCGATTCGATCGATCTCGAAATCGACACCGAGGACGCCGACAAGTTCATCGACGCGGTGCGCTATCTGGGGCCGTCCTTCGGCGGCATCAACCTCGAGGACATCAAGGCGCCGGAATGCTTCATCATCGAGCAGCGCCTGCGCGAATTGATGGACATCCCCGTCTTCCATGACGACCAGCACGGCACTGCGATCATCGCGGCTGCCGGCCTGATCAACGCGCTCGACCTTACCGGCCGCGACATCAAGTCGACCAAGCTCGTCATCAACGGCGCGGGCGCGGCCGCGATCGCCTGCACCGAGCTGCTCAAGGCGATGGGCTTCAAGCCCGACAACGTCATCCTCTGCGACACCAAGGGCGTGATCTATCAGGGGCGCACCGAGGGCATGAACCAGTGGAAGTCCGGCCATGCCGCCGTGACCGACCGGCGCACGCTGGCCCAGGCGATGGATGGCTGCGACGCCTTCTTCGGCCTGTCGCAGAAGGGCGCCGTGACGCCCGAGATGGTCGCCTCCATGGCGGCAAACCCGATCATCTTCGCCATGGCCAATCCCGATCCGGAGATCACGCCGGAGGAGGTCGCCGCCGTTCGCGACGACGCCATCATGGCGACGGGCCGCTCCGACTATCCCAACCAGGTCAACAACGTCCTGGGCTTCCCCTTCATCTTCCGCGGTGCGCTCGATGTCCGCGCCAAGACGATCAACATGGAGATGAAGATCGCGGCTGCCGAGGCGCTGGCGTCGCTTGCCCGCGAGGACGTGCCCGATGAGGTGGCCGCCGCCTATCAGGGCTCGCGCCCGCGCTACGGCAAGGAGTACATCATCCCGGTGCCGTTCGATCCGCGGCTGATCCATGTCGTGCCGATGGCGGTCGCCAAGGCTGCGATGGAGACCGGCGTCGCCGGCAAGCCGATCGTCGACACCGCGGCCTACAAGGCGCAGCTTTCGGCGCGGCGCGACCCCATCGCGGGCACGCTGAATCGCATCTTCGAGCGCGTCCGGCGCTACCCCAAGCGCGTCGTCTTCGCCGAGGGTGAGGAGGAGCAGGTCATCCGCGCCGCCGCCTCCTTCGTCAACCAGGGCCTCGGCCACGCCATCCTGGTCGGGCGCGAGGAGCGGATCAATGAGACCGCCGCCGGTCTCGGCGTCGATCTCGCCGCCAAGGGCATCATCGTCGCCAATGCGCGGCTGTCGCACCGCAATTCGGCGTATGCCCAATATCTCTACGAGCGCCTGCAGCGCCACGGCTACCTGTTCCGCGACTGCCAGCGGCTGATCAACCAGGACCGCAACCATTTCGCCGCGGCCATGGTCGCGCTCGGCGACGCCGACGCGCTCGTCACCGGCGTCACCCGCAACTATTCGATCGCGCTGGAGGAGGTTCGCCGCGTCATCGACGACCGCCCGGGCCACCGCCTGATCGGCGTCTCGATCGTGCTCTCGCGCGAGCGCACCGTGCTCGTCGCCGACACCGCGATCACCGAGATGCCGACCGCGCAGCAGCTCTCCGAGATCGCGATCGAGGCCGCCGGCGTCGCGCGCCGGCTCGGCTACGAACCCAAGGTCGCGATGCTGGCCTTCTCGACCTTCGGCCATCCGGCCGGCGAGCGTTCGGAGAAGGTGCGGGAGGCGGTCAAGCTGCTCGACGGCCAGCGCGTCGATTTCGAGTATGACGGCGAGATGGCGGCCGATGTCGCGCTCAACCGCGACCTGATGAGCCAGTATCCGTTCTGCCGCCTCACCGGCCCGGCCAATGTGCTGGTCATGCCGGCGTTCCACTCGGCCTCGATCTCGACCAAGATGCTGCAGGAGCTTGGCGGCTCGACCGTGATCGGCCCGCTGATCGTCGGCCTCGACAAGCCGGTCCAGATCGTGCCGCTCGGCGCCAAGGACAGCGACATCGTCAACATGGCGGCGCTGGCGGCCTTCAACATCGGCGGGTGAGCCGGACGTCCCACCCGCGTCGTCATCCTGGACAAGCTGCCTAGCGGCGCGGATCCGGGATCCGTCGCAAAGCTCCGCAATGCCCCATGATGGATCCCGGGACTTCGCCGCGCGAAGCCCAGGATGGCGGGAAGTATCCTCTCAGGACGCGTTCTTCCGGCGCGTCGCCGCTGCCTTCTTTGCCGATGCCGAACGCTCCGACGCCGGGCGCGCGGCCGAGGCCTTGCCGCCAATAGCGCCACCGCGTTTCGACGAGACCTTGGTGTCGGGCACGCCTCGGCCCGAGCCTGAGAGATTGCCGCCGCCGCTCTCCTTGTTGACGGTCGCCCAGGCGATCGCCTCGGCTTCGTCATCGGAGCGGCCTTGCGCCTCATAGCCTTCGGCGATGTGCTGCGCCTTGCGCTTCTGCTTGTCGGTATAGGCGGATTTGTCGCCGCGCGGCATGACCGGCCTCCTCCAGAGTTTACCTGCGATGCAGGCAGGAACGTTGCAGAAGCCGGCCGGGTTCCGCAGGATGCCGCACGCGCTGCCCGGGCGCGACGGAGATCACGGCGATGGCGCAGGCACCGATCCGCTTCAGCAACGGCGCGTCCTATGAACGGATGATGGGCGTCTGGAGCCAGCTCGCCGGACAAGAGTTCATAGACTGGCTCGCGCCGGCGCCGGGCCTGCGCTGGGTCGATGTCGGCTGCGGCAACGGCGCGTTCACGCAGCTCCTGGTCGATCGTTGCGCGCCCGCCGAGGTCGAGGGCGTCGATCCCTCGCCCGGCCAGATCGCCTTTGCGCGCGACCGCCCGGCGGCGAGGCTCGCCGTTTTCAACGAAGGCGACGCAATGGCGCTGCCCTTCGCCGACGATCGCTTCGATGCAGCCGTGATGGCGCTGGTGATCTTCTTCGTGCCGGAGCCCGAGGTCGGCGTCGCCGAGATGGTCCGCGTCGTGCGCCCCGGCGGCGTGGTCAGCGCCTATGCCTGGGACATCATGGGCGGCGGCTTTCCGCTCGAGCCGATGATCGCCGAATTGCAGGCCTATGGCATTCCGCCGATGCGCCCGCCACGAGCCGACGCGTCGCCGCTCGGTGCCCTGCAGGCGTTGTGGACGCAGGCCGGGCTGGAGGCCGTCGAGACCCGCACGATCGCCGTGCGGCGGACTTTCGCCGATTTCGAGGATTTGTGGTCGACGCTGACGTTGGCGTCGACACTCAAGGACGCGATTGACACGTTGACCCCCGAGGATGTCGAAAAGCTCAAGGCCGGGCTCGCCAGGCGCTTGCCCGCCGATGCCGAGGGACGCATCACCTATGGCGCGCTCGCCAATGCGGTTAAGGGGCGGGTGCCGGGCTGAGCTGCAAGCCGCGCGATCATCCGTCTCCGTCCCGGTTTAAGGCTCCACGGACCTTGCTCCATCACGATCTCCAGTCGCTCCGGCTTTTCGTCGCGCTGTGCGAGCTGCGCAGCCTCAGCAAGGCGGCGCAGCGGATGAACATCGCGATCTCGGCTGCGAGCCGGCGGCTGCGCCTGCTCGAGGACGAGGTCGGGGCGAGCCTGATGACGCGCCTGCCCCATGGCGTCGAGCCGACCCATGCCGGCATCACCACGCTGCGCTATGCCCAGTCGGTGTTGCGGCTTGCCGATCAGCTCGTCTCGAACATGGGCGAGCATGCCTCGGGTGTGCGGGGCCGCGTCCGCGTCTTCGCGTCGAGTTCGGCGCTGGTGCAGCGGCTGGCGCAGGATCTTGCCGCCTTCATGCGCGACAATCCGCGGATCAAGGTCGATCTCGAGGAGCGGCCGAGCTCCGAGACGATGGAGGCGCTGACGCGCGGCCAGGCCGATCTCGGCGTGATCGTGCGCGGCATCGCGACGCCCGGCCTCGTCACGGTGCCCTACGCACAGGACCGGCTGGCGCTCGCGGTCTTCCCCGAGCATCGCCTGTTTGCGCGCGAGACGGTGCGCTTCCACGAGATTCTCGACGAGGAATTCGTCGCGCTCGATATCGGCACGGCTGTGCATCGGCTGCTGGTCGAGAAAGCGCGCGAGCAGGCTGCCGTGCTGCGCCTGCGCGTGCAGGTCCGTTCCTTCGAGGTGATGTGCCAGATGGTCGGGCAGGGGCTCGGCATCGGCATTCTGCCGGAGGCGGCGCTGCGGCCTTTGGCCGAGGCGCTTGGACTGCGGCTGATCAGGCTCGACGAGGACTGGGCCCGCCGCGACATCGATATCTGCGTCCCGGCGCTGGACGACATCGATCCGCCGACGGCGCGGTTGCTGGCGGCGTTGCAAAATCGCGCCAGCATCCAGCTCTGATTTCCATTCTGGAGAAATCAGCCTTGCTGCATTTCTCATTCCGCAAAAGGCAGGACTGAGTCAGTCTCGTCGGCAGGAGGATGCTCCCTGCCAATGCTTGCCGATCTTGCTCGCGATGGAGGTGATACGACGGCCGTGCTGGCGCGGCAGGGCCGGGCCCTGCGCTGCATCGTCGCTCTCGGGAAAGTCGCGCGTGAGCCTGAGGCCCGCAAAGCCGCGCTTTCGGGCCTGACCTACCTCGCCAAGGACATGCTCGATCGCCAAGGCCTTGCGCCGGGCTGCGGCCTGGCCGACACGCCCGCGAACGCGCCGACGCGTACCGCCACCATCCTGTCGCGGCTTGATGGAGCGGGCGCGTGCTGCCTTGGCTTTGCCGAGATGACCGCGCTGGCCTGCGAGCCCTCGGGCGGCAATCCCGGCCGCCAGCGCCCGCTCAATCCGTGGAACCCGCTGCGCATTTGCGGAGGCTCGTCATCGGGCTCTGCTGTAGCGGTCGCCGCTGGCCTCGTCGATTTCGCGATTGGGTCGGACACCGCCGGCTCCCTGCGCATTCCCGCCCATTGCTGCGGCGTCACCGCCTGGAAGCCGACGCCGGGCGTCGTGCCGAGCGACGGCGCGATGGCGCTCGCCCCGTCTCTCGACGTGCTCGGCTTCCTCGCACGCGACGCACGGACGCTGGAACGCATCGCCGCCGTCTTCATGCCGGCTGGGCGCAACATGTCCGTTCGGCGCATCGCATTCGCCGGCGATCTCGCGGCGCCGGCGGAGAACGACATCGCCAGCGCCTGCACGTCACTGGCGCAGGCGCTGACCAGGCGTGGTCTCGACGTCGCACCGGAGCCGCTCGCGCCGCTGCTGGCCGCCTGCGACGCGGCTGTGCTCGACCTGCTCCAGGCCGAAACCTCGGCCGAGCATGGCTGGCGGCTTGAGCGCGGCGGGCTCGACGCCATGCTGGAGGCGCGCCTTCGCAAGGGGCTGACGATCGGCAGGGAGCGCGCCGACGAGGCGCGGCTAGAGCTGGCCGATGTCGCCGACACGCTTTTGCCCGAACTCTTTGATCGTCACGATGCGATCCTGCTGCCGGTGATGCCGGGCACGACGCCCGAGGTCGCGGCCTGTGAGCCCGGCTCGCCGTCGTTTTCCGGGCGCACGCTCTATCGCCTCTCGGCCTATACGCGTTTCGTCAACGGGCTGCGCCTGCCGACCGTCGCGCTGCCCTGTGGCTTCGACGGCAACGGCATGCCAGTCGCGGCGCAACTCGTCGGCCCGCCCGGCAGCGACCTCGATCTGCTGGCGCTGGCAGTCGAACTTCAGGCGATCACCGACTGGCATGGCCGCGCGCCGGCCGGCCTGCCCGCGATCATGGAGGCCGCCCGATGAGCGCGCTCTCGCATCTGCGCGTCCTCGATCTGACGCGGGTTCGCGCCGGGCCGACCTGTTGCCGCGTGCTCGCCGATTTCGGCGCCGACGTCATCAAGATCGAGCCGCCCGATGGCGTCGATCCCAATGAGGGCATGTCGGGCGCGCGTGACGGCTACGATATGCAGAACCTGCATCGCAACAAGCGTTCGCTGACGCTTAACCTGAAGACGCCGCAGGGGCTGGCCGTGTTCATGCGCATGGTCGAGACCGCCGACGTCGTGGTCGAGAACTACCGTCCCGATGTGAAGGAACGGCTCGGCATCGCCTATGATGATTTGCGCGAGGTCAATCCGCGCATCATCTTGGCTTCGATCTCGGGCTTCGGCCAGGACGGTCCCTATCGCGACCGCGCCGGTTTCGACCAGATCGCGCAGGGCATGGGCGGCTTGATGTGGGTCACCGGCCTGCCCGGCCAGGGGCCGGTGCGGGCCGGCGTCGCGGTCGCCGATTCCACCGCTGGTCTCTATGCCGCGACCGGTATCATGGTGGCGCTGGCCGAGCGCGAGCGCTCCGGCGAAGGGCAGTGGGTCCACACCTCGCTGCTGGAGGCGCAGATCGCGCTCTGCGATTTTCAGGCGGCGCGCTTTCTGGTCGATGGCGTCAACCCCGGGCAGGCTGGCAACGACCACCCCTATTCGACGCCGATGGGCGTCGTGGCCACAGTCGACGGCTACATCAATATCGGCGTCGGCGGCGAGGGCCAGTGGCGCAAGCTGTGCACGGCGATCGGCCGCGCCGATCTCGCCGATCATGCCGACTACGCGACCAATGCCGACCGCCTGCGCAATCGTCCGGCCCTGATGGGACTGCTCGCCCAGATCTTCGCCTCGGCGAATTCGGCCGATTGGCTCGCGCGGCTCGACGCCGAAGGCGTGCCCGCCGGGCCGATCTACCGCATGGACGAGGTTTTCGCCGATCCGCAGGTCCGCCATCTCGGCGTCGCGCAGCAAGTCGAGCACCGCCGGCGCGGCGAGATCAGCCTGGTCGGCCAGCCCGTGACGCTGTCGCGGACGCCGGCGGCGCTGACCACCGCCCTGCCGGACAAGGGCGAGCATTCCGACGCCATCCTGGAGGAAACCGGCTATTCTGCCGCCGACATCGCGCGCCTGCGGGCGCAAAACGTGATCTGAGGCGGATGATGGCAAGCTCTCCAACGGCAAGCGTTCGATACGAAACGGAAGACGGCATCGCCAGGCTGGTCGTCGACCAGCCCGGGAAGATGAACGCCATGACCTACGGGATGTGGGCGAGCCTGCCGGGCCATGTCGCCCGCGCCGAGGCCGACCCGCAAATCCGCGCCATCGTGGTCACGGGCGAGGGATCGCGCGCCTTCTGCGCAGGTGCGGACATCTCGCAATTCGGCGACATCCGCGACGGCGATGCTGCGACGCGTATCTATGACGACGCCTATCTCGATGGCTGCAAAGCGCTGGCGACGGCGTCCAAGCCGAGCGTCGCCGTGATCCGGGGCATCTGCTTCGGCGGCGGCTTCGGTCTGGCGATGTCCTGCGATCTGCGACTGGCGCGCGCCGATTCGCGGTTCCGCGTGCCGGCTGCGCGGCTGGGGCTGGGCTATGCCTTTTCGGGCGTCGAGGCGCTGGTGGCGCGGCTTGGCCTGAGCGCTACGGCCGACCTGCTGCTGAGCGCCCGCATCCTCGCTGGCGAGGAGGCGTTGCGCATGGGCGTCGTCAACGCGCTCTGGAGCGAGGACAGTTTCGAAAACGAGACGGCGGATTATCTCCGCCGCATCGCGACCAACGCGCCGCTGACGCTGCGCGCGGTCAAGCAGGCGCTGATCGCGCTGGCGCAGCCCGAGGCGACGCGCAGCACGCTAGCCGCGGACGCGGCAGTCGCGGCCTGCTTTTCGAGCACCGACTACAAGGAGGGCCAGAGAGCCTTCAGGGAGAAGCGGGAACCCGCCTTTACCGGGGAATAGGTCGATCTTTTGCATGCGGGTTTCACCCGCCATCATGGAGGAGTGAATATGAAGCGTCGGACATTCTGCGGCGGCCTCGTTTCGTCGGGCCTCGCCGCCCTCACCATCGCCGCGGCCGCGCCCGCTTTTGCGCAGGCTCCACTCAGCCCGCCGGTGCAGCTCACCGTCGGCTACCAGAAGGTCGGTCATCTCGCGCCGATCACGCTGATCGAGGAGGACCTCAAGAAGCAGGGCGTCGAGATCAAGCTGGTCGAGTTCGCCCGTTACGCCGATGCCAGGACCGCGCTGCTCGCCGGTTCGCTCGACGTGGCTTCGGTCGGCCCCGCCGATCTTGCGATCGCGCTCGCCAACGGCTCGACCGGCATGGTCGGCATCATGGGCGTGGGCGCCTCGCCGAAATACGTCATCGCCCGCAAGGGCACGAAGTTCGAGAGCTGGGACGATATCAAGGGCAAGAAGATCGCGATCGCGCCGGGCTCGGCGGTCTGGTTCCAGTATGCCGCGACGCTGATCGAGAAAGGCATCCCCTACAACGCCTTCAGCGCCATCAACATCCAGGGCGGCGGCGCCAACTTCAATCAGGCGCTGGAAAAGGGCGAGGTCGACGCGATCGTCACCTGGGAGCCCTTCGAGTCGATTCCCGTGATGAAAGGCTATGGTTACTTCGCCAAGAACCTCGACTACTCGACCTCGAAATCGGTCGGGGCGGAACTCGGCATGCTCGCCGCCTCGAAGGCGGCCGCCACGGGCAAGCGCGAGGCGGTGCAGCGCGTCGTCACGGCCTATGTCAAGAAGATGAAGGAGCTCGAAGCCTCCCCTGCGGCCTTCGGCACCGCGATCGCCAAGCTGACGGGGCTGGAGGCCGATGTCTCGCTGGAGATCGCCAAGGTCATCAAGCTCGGCCCGGTGATCACGCCGGCCCAGATCAAGGCGCAGGCAAAGGCTTTCAACGAGCTCGGCGTCATTCCCAAGGATGTCTCCGGCGAGATCGAAGCCTATTGGGACGCGAGCTTCCTGGAGACGGCAGCGAAGAGCTAGTTCCTCCCTTCTCCCCTTGCGGGAGAAGGTGGCTCGGCGAAGACGAGACGGATGAGGGGTCGCGCTACGCCTTCCAGCCTTTGCGTTGGCGACGGTGGATGCGCGGGCAGCGCAGCCCGACCCCTCACCCCAGCCCTCTCCCGCAAGGGGAGAGGGGGTTAGGTTGCGGCTTGCCTTTCGGGCAGCGATTGATCTGGATCGGAGATTATGACTGTCACGACCAGCGCTCCGGCATCGACCGCCATCGCACGGCCCGCAGCCGGCGGCACCGCGCGCTACGTCTCCGCGCGCCTGCGCAGCTACGCCGCCGCGATCCTGCTGCCGCTCGCCCTCGTCATCCTCTGGCAGCTCGCCGGGAGGAACGGCTCGATCGCGGGTGGGGCGCTGCCGACGCCGGATCGGGTCTGGGCGGCGTGGAAGATCTGGGCCTTTGGCACGCCGACCGGCTTCAGCCTCTCGCCCTATATCGGCACCTGGGCCGAAAGCGTTCTGTTCTCCGCGCAGCGCGTCGCCAAGGGCTTTGCGCTCGCCATCGTCGTCGGCGTGCCGCTGGGCATCCTGATCGGCTGGTCGAAGCTGGCTCAGGCCGTGGTCGATCCGACGATCCAGTGGCTCAGGCCGGTGCCGATCACCGCCTGGCTGCCGATCTCGATCGCGATCTTCGGCATCGCCGATTTCGGCGCGATTTTCCTGATCACCATCGGGGCTTTCTATCCGATCGTGATCAACACCACGCAGGGCGCCCGCGACGTCGAGAAGAACTGGATTCGCGCGGCGCAGATGATGGGCGCGGGACGGTTCGACATTCTGCGCCGCATCGTCCTGCCGGCGGCGCTGCCTTCGATCTTCACAGGGCTTCGCATCGGACTCGGCATCGGCTGGACGGCGGTGATCGTCTCCGAGATGGTCGCGGTGAAATCCGGCCTCGGTTACGTCCTGTGGGACGCCTATTACGTGGGACGCATGGACATCGTCATCGCCGACATGGTCTCGATCGGCCTCGTCGGCTTCCTCTCAGACTGGCTGATCGTCCGGCTCGAACTCTGGGTGCTGAAATGGCGCCGCCTCCAGAACTTCAACGGTTGAGCGCGACGATGGGCACGATCTCCTTCAACGCGGTCTCGAAGAGCTATGGCGGCCCGGCCGGGGTTCTGGCGCTCGACAAGGTCGATTTCAGCATTGGTGAGGGAGAGTTCGTCGCCCTGCTCGGCCCGTCGGGATGCGGCAAGTCGACCCTGCTCAACCTGCTTGCGGGTTTCGAGCCGCTGAGCGACGGCGTGCTGACCTTCGACGGCAAGACGATCAGCAGGCCCGGTCCCGATCGCGGCGTGGTTTTTCAGGAGGCGGCGCTTCTGCCCTGGCTCAGCGTCTGGGAGAACGTCGTCTTCGGGCCGAAGGTGCAGGGCGAGCCCAAGGCGCTCTATGAGGCCAAGGCGCGCGAGATCCTCAAGATCGTCGGTCTGGAGAATTTCCACGATGCCCTGCCGGTGCAGCTTTCGGGCGGTATGCGCCAGCGCGTCGGCATCGCCCGCGTGCTGGTGATGGAGCCGCGCGCGCTCCTGATGGACGAGCCCTTCGGGGCGCTCGATGCGCAGACGCGGCTTTCGATGCAGCAATTGCTGCTCGAGGTCTGGCAGCGGCTGAAGACCACCGTGCTGTTCGTGACCCACGACATCGACGAGGCGATCCTGCTCGCCGACCGGGTCTGCGTGATGACCGCGCGGCCGGGCCGCATCACCCGCGATATCCCCATCACCCTGCCGCGCCCGCGCTCGCTGGACGATCTGACGACCTCCGACTTCACGCGCTTCAAGGCGCTGATCATGGCGCAGATGCGCGGCAGCCATCACTGAGGACGAGGACCGCATGGCCAATCCGCGCATCCCCTACCGCCTCGCCTCGCAGAGGCCGCAGCTGCCGCCGCTGAAAGGCAAGCGCATCTTCGTCCACCTCGTCGTCAACGTCGAACACTGGCAGTTCGACCAGCCGATGCCGCGCACCATCATCACGCCGCCGCATGGCCGCGAGACCGTGCCTGACGTGCCGAATTTCTCCTGGGCCGATTACGGCATGCGCGCCGGCCTGCCGCGCATCCTCAAGCTTTTCCACGAGCGCCGCCTGCCGGCCTCGACCAGCTTCAACGCCGGCGTGATCGAGGCCTATCCGGCCGCGGCCGAGGCGATGCTGGAGGCGGGCTGGGAGTTCATCGGCCACGGCATCCACCAGAAGGCGATGAACCATGCCGAGGGCGGCGAGGAGGCCCTGATCCTGGGCGCCCTCGAACGCATCCAGCGCTTCACCGGCCACCATCCACGCGGCTGGCTTTCGCCTGGCCTGCGCGAGACTGTCGATACGCCCGATCTGCTGCGCAAGAACGGCATCGACTATGTCTGCGACTGGTGTGTCGACGATCTGCCGAGCTGGATGGCGACGCGGCACGGGCCGATGGTCGCGATGCCCTATAACCTCGAAATCAACGACTCGATCATCTACGCCGTCGAGCGCCATGCCACCGGCGAAATGGCCAAACGTCTCGCCCATACGCTCAGGCTGTTCGAGGAGGAGGCGCATGAGAACCCGCGCGTGCTGGCGATAGGCATGCATCCGCATCTGATCTCGGTGCCGCACCGTTTCCACGAACTCGTCCAGATGGTCGAGATGCTGCAGGCCTCCAGCGAGGTCGTCTTCGTCACCGGCAGCGAGATCTGCGACTGGTACATGGCGGCCGAGCCGCTGCGGGCTTGATCGCCATATCACCCATCCGCGCCGTCATTCCGGACCAGCGGCGAAGCCGCGCCGATCCGGAATCCATCGTAAGACACTGACGGTGCCCTACGATGGATTCCGGGTCTCCGCTTCGCTCCGCCCGGAATGACGGCGCTCAAATTCACCAAGCAAGGAACCCGCTGACATGGACCTGAAACTCACCGGCCGCCGCGTGCTGATCACCGGCGGCTCCAAGGGCATCGGCGAGGCCTGCGCCCGCATCTTCCTGGCCGAGGGCTGCTCGGTCGTGCTGGTGGCGCGTGACGCCGCGCGGCTGGCCGCCACGGCCAGTGCGCTGGGTCAGGCCAACCGCGTCGCGACCTGCGCTGCCGATCTCTCGCAAGGGGCGGAGCGCGAGCGCGTCGCCGACGCCTTCCCCGACATCGACATCCTCGTGAACAATGCCGGCGCTATTCCCGGAGGCGGGCTGCTCGACCTCTCCATGGAGACCTGGGAGCAGGCCTGGGCGCTCAAGGTGATGGGCTATATCCACCTGACCAAGCTCTATCTCGCACGGATGAAGGAGCGAAAAGCCGGCATCATCGTCAACATCATCGGCGGCGCCGGCCGCAGCCCGCGCTACGACTATGTCTGCGGCGGCACCGGCAATGCGGCGCTGATGGCTTTCACCTCGGCGGTCGGCGGCAAATCGGTCGACTGGGGCGTGCGCGTCTTCGGCGTCAACCCGGCGCAGACCCGTACCGACCGCATCATCTCGCTCAGCAAGAAGCGCGCGGCCACCTCGCTGGGCGACGAGGAGCGCTGGGAGGAGATGCTGAAGAACCTGCCGCTCGACCGGCTGATCGAGCCCGACGAGATCGCCAGCGCCGCCGCTTTCCTGGCCTCGCCGGCCTGCGGCTATGTCAGCGGCACCGTCCTCGACGTCGATGGTGGCGGCGCGTTTCGCGGTTGAGCGATCCGCCGGCTGTCCGGGATCGGACAGTGGAAATTCATTGCGTTCGGCATGCGTTGCGCCGCGGGCCGCCATCTGCAAAACGCCTTGGGTCATCGTGGCCGCCGCTTTGCAGGGCGGTCGATCGGGCCAGCAGGCGGAGAGGTTGCAAGTGATGCGGGTTGCCATCGTTGGGGCAGGAGCTATCGGCGGCGTCGTCGCCTGGCAGATGACGCAAGCGGGACAGCGCCCCCTGATCGTCGCGCGCCCGGCCACCGCCGCTTTGCTCGCAAGCGAGGGCCTGACACTGCAATCGCCGCAGGGCAGCAAGACGCTCGCTGTCGAGGCAACCTCGGACGCGACTTCGGCCGGCGTGCAGGATCTCGTGCTCGTCGGCTACAAGGCGCATGACTGGGCCGGCGGGCTCGATCTCGTGCGGCCGCTGATCGGCCCGCGGACCATCGTCGTGCCGATGCTGAACGGCATTCCATGGTGGTATCTCGATGGGCTCGACGCGCGCTTCGGCGACCGGCGGCTTGCGTCGGTCGATGGCGAGGGCGTCATCGACGCCGCCGTTCCCGCCGGGCAGGTTCTGGGCTGCGTGGTCTATATCGGCGCCAACCGGCCCGCGCCCAACGTCATCGCCTGGAACGGCCGCAAGCGGCTGATCCTTGGCGAGCCGAAAACTGCGTCCAGCGCGCGGCTGACGGCCGTCGTGCATTATCTCAAGGCCGGCGGCGTCGACGCCGAAGCGCCCGGCGACATTCGCCGCGAGGTCTGGAACAAGCTGCTCGGCAACGCCTGCTTCAATCCGCTGTCGGCCCTGACCGGGGCGACGGTCGACGGCATCGTAGACGATCCTGCGGTGCGGGCGATCGCGAAGTCGATCATGGCCGAATGCGTCGCCGTCGCGTCAGTGCTCGGCGTCAATGATCTGCCCGACCTTGAAGCCCGGCTCGCCATCCCGCCGACCATGATCGGCGTGAAAACCTCGATGCTGCAGGATATGGAAGCCGGCCGGCCGCTGGAACTCGGTGCGATTTCAAGTGCGGTTTCCGAACTCGGCCGCCGCACCGGCGTGCCGACCCTGCTGATCGACAGCGTCGGGGCGCTGGCGGCGAACGCCTGGCGGCAGCGCTGGGGGCAGTGACGGGAAGCCCTGCGTCATCCTGGACAAGCGGCGAAGCCGCGCAGCTCCGGGATCCATCGTAGCGCGCTGTCGGTTCGCTATGATGGATTCGGGCGCTCCGCTTCGGTGCGGCCAGGATGACGGCAGTGGTTCCGAGTTTCGACGCTCGCGTTAGAGCGTTTTCCGATCAGATTGCATCATACCCTGCGGCGGTGAAGTAATTCAGGCATTCGGCGTGATCGAAGAGATCGATGATGCGGCCGATGGCGCTCCAGAGACCGCCGACGGTTCGCTCGGCTGCCTTGCGCAAGAGAGCCTTGAGCTTTGAGAAGGCCATCTCGATCGGGTTGAAGTCAGGGCTGTAGGGCGGCAGATAACGCAGTTCGGCGCCTGCCGCCTCGATCA
>NZ_JBFUCS010000027.1:0-45975 GCF_056405115.1 Allobosea sp. P2_A10
CCTATAGCCCCGATCTCAACCCGATCGAGATGGCCTTCGCCAAGCTCAAGGCGCACCTGCGAGCCGCCCAGGCACGAACCTTCGACGCCCTCTGGAGGGCCGTCGGAAACATCTGCGAACTCTTCTCGCCAGCCGAATGCCGAAACTTCTTCAAACACGCAGGATATGCGTATGATTAACCGTCCGATGCTCTAAGCGGCGCTCTCCTCAAAGCGACTGGCCGAAGCGCTCAAGGCTGCCGGGAAGCGGCGTCGTGCCGGCGCCGGGATGCTGCGGCAGGGCGTAGATGCCTCCCTCGACGCGGATCGGCTCCTGAAAATGATCCTTGATCCAGGGGATGTATTCCAGGATCGACGAGGCCGGGTGCCAATAGGACAGATGGACATGGACCTGGCTCATCTCGCCGGCATGGGGCGCGACCGGCAAGCGGTGCGCATGGGCGAGGTCGGCGACCTGGATGTATTCGGTGATGCCGGCGAGGCGGGTCACGTCCGGCTGGACATAGGTCAGAGCGCCGGCGGCGACGAAAGCCTTGAATGCGTCGAGCGTATAAAGCTGCTCGCCGAGAGCCACGGGGATGGAGGTCGCCCGCGCCAGTGCGACATGGCTCGCCGCATCGTCATACCAGATCGGCTCCTCGAACCAGAAGATGTCGAGCGGCTCGGCCCGTGCGCAAAAGCGCATGCAGGTCGGCAGATCCCATTTGCCGTTGCCGTCGATCGCGATGCGGACGCCGGAGCCGAGCGCCTGGCGCACGGCGGCAAGGCGCTCGATGTCCAGATTGGGATCGTCATGCCCAACCTTGAGCTTGATCCGGGTGAAGCCGTCGACCTCGACGGCGCGCTTCGCGCCCGCGACCAGCTCGTCCTTGGTGAAGGACAGCCAACCGATATCAGTGTTGTAGCCCTCAAGCTTCCGCACGCCCTGCCCGCCGAGGAATTTCCACAGCGGCATCTGCGCTTTCTTCGCCGCGAGATCCCAGAGCGCGACATCGACGGCCGCCAGCGCCAGATGGGTGATGCCGGCCCGGCCGACCCATTGCAGCGCCGGATGACGCGCCAGCTTCGTCCAGAGTCGCGAGCGGTCATTGGCGTCCTCGCCAATCAGCAGCGGCGCATAGCAGGTCGAAATGCAGCTCGTGATCAGCCGGTCGGACGCAAGATGCGAATGCGTTCCGGTGAAACCGTAACCCTCAAGGCCGTCATCGGTGCGGATGCGGGTTCCCACGACACCCCAATGGGTGACGCTATGGGTGGAGTCCGAAATCGAGCTCTGCGTCAGCGGCAGATGCATGATGAACGGTTCGACGGCGACGATCTTCATCGGCTTGTCAGCTCTTCGGTCTGGGTGATGACGGGCAGGCGGGGACGGTCCTAGCGGACCATCCCCATATGGCGCGGCAGCCAGAGCGTCAGCTCCGGGATGAAGGTGATCGCAAACAGCGCCGCAAAGAGCGGGATCAGCCAGGGCAGGATCGCCATGGTCGTCCGTTCGACCGAGAGCCCCGCAACGCGCGAGAGCACGAACAGCACCATGCCGAGCGGCGGATGCAGCAGCCCGATCATCAGGTTCAGCGTCATGATCAGCCCGAAATGGATCGGGTCGACGCCGAGCTTCAGCGCGATCGGCAGCAGGATCGGCACCACGATGGTAATCGCCGCGATGGTGTCGAGGAAGCAGCCGATGAACAGCAGCAGCAGGTTCACCAGGATCAGGAAGACCCATTTGTTCTGGGTGAAGCCGAGGATCAGGTCCGACAGGATCTGCGCCGTCTGCGACACTGTCAGCAGCCAGGCGAAGATCGAGGCGGCGGTGACGATGAAGAGCACCGACGCCGTGGTCTCGATGGTGTCGAAGGTCGCCTTGGTCAGGCTGCGCAGCGACATCGAGCGATAGCGCACGAGACCGAGGAACAGCGACCAGATCACCGCGCCGGCGGCTGCTTCGGTGGGCGTGAACCAGCCCAGCGTCATGCCGCCGATCAGGATGACCGGCGTCATCAGCGCCATCACCGCCGAGAAGTCGAAATAATAGTCGAGCGCCAGCAACGCTGCGAGCGCGAGCCCGATTGCGAGGTTTTCCGACATGCCGGCCCAGACCAGCGCGTAGGCCAGCAGCGGGAAGCCGAGCACGACCGCGACCTCGACCGCCGCAGAGCCAAGCTGGCGGAGCGAGAACACCGCGTCCGAGCCCCAGTTGTAGATGCGGGCGAAGATCGCGACCGTCGCCATCATGAACAGCGTCATCACCACGCCGGGGACGACGCCGCCGAGAAAGAGTGCGCCGATCGAGGTGTTCGACATCATGCCGTAGATGACGAAGGGCAGCGAGGGCGGGATGATCGGCCCCAGCGTCGCCGAAGCGGCGGTGACGCCTACCGCGACCTCGGCTGAATAGCCATGGTCCCGCATCGCCTTGATCTCGATCGTGCCGATGCCGGCTGCGTCCGCTATCGCAGTGCCGGACATGCCCGAGAAGATCACCGAACCGATGATGTTGACCTGGGCGAGGCCGCCGCGCATCCAGCCGACCAGCGCCACCGCGAAGGCGTAGATCCGGCCGGTGACGCCGGCGATATTCATCAGATTGCCGGCCAGGATGAAGAACGGCACGGCGAGCAGCGGAAAGCTCTCGACACCCGCGATCATGCGCTGGGCCAGGATGACGTCGGGCACCGTGCCGGAGATCAGGATGAAGGCGAGCGAGGCGACGGCCATCGCGATCGCGACCGGCACGCCGAGGATCATCAGGCCGAGGAAGGAACCGAGCAGGATCAGCATGGCGGCCTCAGGCTTCCGAACCGTCGAAGGCCGACGGCTTTTCGAGAACGGAATAGCCGCGCCGCCAGTTCTGCCAGGCGACATGGATCGAACGCAGCGTCATCAGCGCAAACGCGACGACGACCGCATAGAAGACGATCGCCTTGGGAAACTGGATCGTGGTCATCATCTCGTCGGGGATGAGCGAGGCGTAGCGGTGCATCAGCACGGTCGCGTAGGCGAAGAAGACGATGCGGACGATGTCGACGAAGGTGGACAGGACCCGCCCGACCGGTGGCGACAGATAGCGGTAGATGAAATCGACCTGGATGTGCCGGGAGGCCCGCACGCAAAGCGAGGCGCCGAGGAAGACGACGACGATCAGCGCGTAGATCGCGATCTCCTCCGTCCACGCATAGCTGTCGTTCAGCACATAGCGCGTGAAGAACTGCAGGATGACGCAGCCGACCATCACCCAGAACGCTGCGAGCGTAACCCAGTCCTCGACGCCGTAGCCGCCGAGATCGGCTGGCGGCGGCGCCTCGTCGAAGACCTGCGCGAGCTCGTCGCCGGTGACCTTGATATGAACTTCGGGCGTTGGCGTCATGGGCTTGATGGTCCGGTCTGGAAATGGCCATGCCGATGGCCGTCATTGCGCGCGCGGAGAAGCGATCGGGAAGGTCTTGCGACGGGGCTGGATCACTTTGCCGGCGTGGCTTCCCCGCAGTGACCAGGTCGCTGCGGGGAGGTCCTAGCGGGCTTACTTGATCGCCTGGATCTTCTCCCAGTCGGCCTTGCGGTAGCCGAACTGCTCGAAGGTGACGTTCTTCTGCACATTGGCGAGGAAGTCGGCCTTGTCGACCTCGGTCACCGAGATGCCCTTGTCCTTAAAGAACTGGACCAGCTTGACCTCGTCCGCCTGGATCTTCTTGGTGGTGCGCTCGGCCGCCTCCTGGGCGACGTCGCTGAAGATCTTGCGGTCCTCGGGCGAGAGTTTGTCCCAGAGCTGCTTGGAGGCGACCGTGTTGAGATGGTCGACGATGTGGCCGGTCAGGATGATGTTCTTCTGGACCTCGTAGAACTTCTTGGCCTCGATCGTGTTGAGCGGATTCTCCTGCGCCTCGACAGTGCCGTTCTGCAAGGCGAGATAGACCTCGGCGAAGGCGATCGGCGTCGTGTTGGCGCCGCAGGCGCGCGGCATGGCGAGATAGGCCGGCACGTCGGGCACGCGGATCTTCAGGCCTTTCATGTCGGCGCAGGACTTGATCGGCCGGTTCGAGGTGGTGTGGCGCGTGCCGTAATAGCTCACCGCCAGGATCTGGTGGCCGCTCTTCTCCTGATAGCCCTGGGCCATCTCCTTGAAGACGTCGCTCTTGACGTAGGCGAGCAGATGGTCCGGGCCGCGGAAAGTGAAGGGGTAGTAGGTCACGCCGATCGGCGGGAAGGCCCGGGCTGCGAAGCTCGATCCGGAGATGATCATGTCGACCGTGCCCAGCGTCAGGCCCTGGTTGATGTCGGTCTCCTTGCCGAGCTGCGAGGCCGGATAGACCGTGATCTCATAGCGCCCGTTGGTGCGCTTCTTGATCTCGTCGGCCGCCCAGACCGACTCGGTGTGGAACGGCTCCGAGGTCTCGTAGACATGGGCCCATTTCAGCTTGGTCTGTGCCTGCGCCGGCGCGCCAAGCAGGCTCAGGCCAGCGGCGAGCGCGGCAAAAGTCAGATAGGTCTTCATCGAATGTTCTCCCTGGATCCCTGTGATCGGTCTCGCGTCAATTCTGTCACGCCGGGTGAGCGCTGACGCTCGCTCGCCCGTTTGAAGCCTGCGGTTCGCCGAAACTGCGCGAGAACCGCGCCTGCGAATTCTGGATATGCCGGCGCATCGCCCGCCCGGCGGCGGTCCCATCGCGGGCGGCGAGCGCGTCGCGGACGCGGCCATGCTCGTCCAGCGTTTCGCGCCAGGATTGCTCGTTCTCGAAATAGCGGGCGAGCCGGGTGAAATAGGGGTTGATCCGCTGGTCGAAGAGCTCGCCGACGCAGCGCACCAGCACGCCGTTGCCGAGCGCGCCGGCGATCGTGACGTGGAACGCCCGGTCGAGCCGTATCAGCTCGTCACTGCCAAGCCCGCCCGTACCCATCTGCGTCAGGATCGCATCGATATCGGCGATGTCTTGCGGGGCGATGACTTTCGCCGCCTCCCGGCAGATGCCGCTTTCGATCAGCTCGCGCGCCTTGAGCAGCTCGAACGGTCCCTCGCCCTCCGGCTGGCGCGCGCCGGCGCGCCCATTGGCAGGCGGGTCGAGCACATAGATGCCCGATCCCATGCGGATGCGGACCAGTCCTTCGACCTCGAGCGCAATCAGCGCCTCGCGCACGGAGGGTCGGGAGACGCCAAGCTTTTCGGCAAGCTCGCGCTCGGGCGGGAGGCGCGAGCCCACGGCAAATTCGCGCCGCTCGATCAGGCCGCGAAGCTGATCGGCGATCTGGCGATATAGGCGTGGTGAACCGACCACTTCGAGCGGCAAAAATACTCTCCCGGCGTTTCCTTGCCCCGACATTGCGGGATTTGGCCAGTTGGTCAGGCCAATCTCTCGGCAAATGACCACCCTGCAGTTCGCGAGTCAATATCCTCCTCAAGCAGAAGCTTCAGGCGGTTCCCGCGAGTTGGGACCGAGCCACCCGCCTGGCATTCCGATGCGTCCGGTTTTTGACAGGCGTCCATCGCCTGCCTCCGGCGCGCCGGAGGCAGCTGCGGAAAGAGCCCGCTCACGGCTTGCGCCGCCGCGCCGGCTGTGATTGATTGTTGACAATCGATCACAGACGAGATTGCTCCTTGCCGCCCCCGATGCCAACTCGCCAGCAAAACGCAGGCAGCAGCGATATCCGCCTCGCTCGCGTCCAAAAGAGCACGTTCCGCGCTCATATCGTCGAGGCGCTGCGCGAGGCGATTCTCGGCGGCGATATCGCGCCGGGCGCGTCGGTCGTCGAAATGGGGCTGGCCGAGCAGTTCGGGGTCAGTCGCGGCCCGCTGCGGGAGGCGATCCGCCAGCTCGTCGAGGAAGGCCTGCTCGTCACCGTGCCTTACACCGGCACGCATGTGATCGACCTGTCGATCGAGGACATCCGTGAAATCTATTCGATGCGCGTCGCACTGGAGACCTTCGCCTTCGAGCACATCTGGGACAGGCGCGACGCAGGCTTCCATGCCGAGCTGCGACGGCGCCAGGCCTGCCTTACGGCCTCGATCGACGCTGGCGACGACCGCAAGAGCATCCTCGCCGAACTCGATTTTCATGGCTTCGTCTATGAGGCGACAGGGCATAGCATCCTGCGTCACAGCTGGACCGGTCTGAGAGGCCGCCTCCAGCTTTACTGGGCGGCGCATCATCGCGCGCATGGCATCCGCGGCCCGCGACGCGACGGTCACGACAGCTATGTCGAGGCCGCGACGGGCCATGATCTCGAAGCGATGCGCGCGGAAATCCGCGACCATATGCGGCGCGGCGCAACTCAGACCGAGGCGTTCCTGAGCCAACGCAACAACCAGATCACGCCCGACATGCCGCTCGCGACGTTCCGCCCATGAGCCGTTTCCGCTCCGGGATCCGTATCGCCTGACCATTTCGACTTCTCGCTGCCGAAGACAGCAAAAGGGGACCTGCCATGACGATCGACAGACGCGCTTTCCTGACCCTTGCCGCAGCGGCCACGACGGTGGTCGGCACCCCCGCTCGCGCACAGGGCGCCTCAACGCTCGAACGCATCAAGCAGAGCAAGAAGCTGCGTATCGGCGTGACGTCGGCCGAGCCCTGGTTCTCCAAGGATCCGCTGAGCGGCAACTGGAGCGGCGTCGGCCTGAGCCTGGGCAAGCAGCTTGCCGCCGATCTCGGGGTCGAGCTGGTGCCCGTCGAGACGACCTGGGCCAACGCCATCGCCGCGCTTCAGGCTGACCAGATCGACACGATGTTCGTCCTCGACCCGACCGAGGAGCGGCGCAAGGCGATCGATTTTCCGGCAGCGCCGCTGTTCTACTACGCCATGGGCGCGCTGACGCGCGACGGCACGGCGATCAAGAGCTGGGCCGAGCTCGACAAACCCGAGGTCCGGATCGGCGTCACGCTCGGCACCTCGGTCGATCGCACCGTCACCGAAACCCTGAAGACCGCCAGCATTAGCCGCTTCTCCAACAATGACGAGGCGATCGCGGCTTTCGCTGCGCGCCGCGTCGATGTCGTCGCGCAGTTCCACCCGGCTCTCGTCGTGCAATATGCCCGCCTGCGTACCGGCAAGGTCGTGCTGCCGACGCCGGTGACGCCGGTCGCCACCAGCGCCGGCGTCCGCAAGGAGGCCGATCCCGCCTTCCGCGACTGGCTCAGCGGCAAATTCGCGGAATACTACGCCGCCGCGAAACCACAGGGGTTCTTCACCGAATACCTCAAGAGCAAGGGAATCGACGCCGGCGGCATCCCGGGCCTGGTGAAGGAGCAGTGGGGCTGAGCCTCGCGCGCAGCTGACCAGACTCTCCCTCCCGAAGGCGAGACGCGATGCCCTATCAATGGGATTTCATGCCCGTCCTGCGGAATCTCGATCTGCTGCTGATCGGGCTCGTCAACACGATCAAGATCGCGCTGATCTCGATCGTGCTCGGAGTCGTCATCGGACTCGCGCTCGCCTTCATGCGGCTTTCGGAACGGCTCTGGCTCCGGCTGCCAGCCGGCGGCTTCATCGAGTTCTACCGCAACACGCCACCGATCGTGCATTTCTTCTGGTTCTTCTATGCGCTGCCGGTGGTGATGAATGTCAGCCTCGATCCCTTCGTCGCCGCGGTCCTGGCGCTGTCGACGCAATCGGGCGCCTTCTATGCCGAGGTCTTTCGCGGCGGCATTGTTTCGATCGAGAAAGGCCAGTGGGAAGGCGCCAAGGCGCTGGGCATGAGCCATGGCCGGGCGATGGCGCGCATCATCCTGCCGCAGGCGCTCGCGCGGATGGTTCAGCCCTTCGTCGAGCGCTCCTTCGAGTTGACCAAGACGACGGCGCTGGCGTCGACGCTGGCCTATGCCGACCTGCTCTATCAGGCGATGCAGCTCAACAGCCAGACCTTCCGGCCGCTGGAAGTCTATAGCGTCATCGCGGTGATGTACCTCGTCCTGCTGGCATCGGCGAGCGCGCTGGCGCGTCTCGGCGAGCAGCGGCTGACCGCCTATCGGAGCCGCTGAGCCATGGATTACACCTTCGATTACGGCCTGATCCTCGAAACCTGGCCGGTGCTGCTGCGCGGCCTCTGGATCACGCTCGCACTGTGGGCTCCGTGCTTCGTCTTCGGCCTCGTGGCCGGCTTCGTGATCTGCCTTGGGCGGATGTCCCCGGTGTCCTGGCTGCGTTGGCCCAGCGTCGGCTATATCGAACTCTTCCGCGACACGCCCGTGCTGATCCAGCTGATCTGGTTCTTCTACGCTTTTCCGATCATCATCGGCGTGCAGCTTTCGCCATTCGCCGCCGCCTGTATCGGGCTCGGACTCAACACGTCGGCCTATTGCGCCGAAATCTATCGCGGCGGCATCGAATCGATCGCTTCGGGCCAGTGGGAGGGCGCCCGCGCCCTGGGCATGCGGCACGGCGCCGTGTTGCGGCGGATTATTCTGCCGCAGGTCTTCCGCCGGATGCTGCCAGCCTTCACCAACCGGGCGATCGAACTCGCCAAGGTCACCTCGCTGGCCTCGGTGCTCTCGGTCCACGAGCTGATGTACCAGGGCCGGCTGCTCAGTTCGACCTATTACCGGCCGTTCGAGATCCTGACGACGGTCGCGCTCGTCTATTTCCTGCTGATCTATCCCGGCAGTTTCCTCTCGATGCGGCTGGAACGCCGCCTCGCGCGCAATGGCTAACCGATGACGCCGACCCGCATGGAGGCCAATGCGATGCCTGAGCCCATTCTTCAGGTGCAGGGACTGCACAAGCGCTTTGGCGCGCTGCATGTCCTGCGCGGCATCGACCTTACGGTCGAACCGGGCGAGCGTATCGCCATCATCGGCGGCAGCGGCTCCGGCAAGAGCACATTGCTGCGCTGTCTCAACTTCATGGAGATGCCGAGCCAAGGCGCGATCACGCTCGACGGCAAGCGGATCGGCAAGGCGCGGACTGGCAAGGATGGAACCGAGACCGTCGCCTATTCGCAGAGCGAGCTTTGCCGGGTCCGCGAGCGTCTCGGCATGGTGTTCCAGCAGTTCAACCTGTTCCCGCATATGAGCGTGATCGAGAACGTCATGGAGGGTCTCCTCACCGTGAAGGGGCTGGCCCGCATCGAGGCCCGCGCGCGGGCTCAAGGCGAACTCGCCAAGGTGGGCTTGAGCGACAAGCACGACGCCTATCCCGCGCGGCTGTCGGGCGGCCAGCAACAGCGCGTCGCGATCGCGCGTGCGCTCGCCATGGAGCCGGAGATCCTGCTCTTCGACGAACCGACGTCGTCGCTCGATCCGGAGCTGGTCGGTGAGGTGCTGCGGGTCATCCGCACGCTCGCCGGCGAGGGCCGCACCATGCTGCTCGTCACGCATGAACTGGGCTTTGCCTATCACTTCGCCACGCGCGTGATCTTCCTCGCCGACGGCGCCTTCCATGAGGTCGGCACGCCCGACGAAGTCCTGAAGCGCCCGCGGCGCGAGCGCACTCGGGCCTTTCTTGCCCGCTTCACCGAATTTTCCTTCTGAGAGCCGACCCCGGCCGGCAGGCCGGGCACCATGAGGTAGATGCCGTGACCGCACTCAATTCACTCAGCCAGTCCAGCGCCCAGGGCTATGTCGACGATCCGCGCAACGAGAACGTGCTGATCTCCGTCAACGGCGCGTTCTTTCCGCGTGACGAGGCCAAGGTCTCCGTCTTCGACGCGGGCTTCGTCCTGGGCGATGGCGTCTGGGAGGGCTTGCGGCTGGTCAAGGGCAAACTCGTCGCCATCGACGATCACATGGATCGCCTGTTCGAAGGCGCCGGCGCGATCCAGCTCGACCTCGGTATGACCAGGGCGCAGCTCGTCGCGACGATCATGGCGACGCTTGCCCGCAACGGCATGGAGGACGGCGCCCATGTCCGGCTGATGGTGACACGCGGCAAGAAGAAGACGCCCAACCAGGATCCGCGCTTCGCGCTCGGCCAGCCGACGATCGTCGTCGTCGCCGAATACAAGGCTCCCAAGCCCGAGATCAGGCAGCAGGGTCTCAAGCTGCTGACCTCGACGATCCGCTGCAGCGGCCCCGACGTCTTCGATCTCCGGCTCAATTCGCATAGCCGCCTGAACTTCATCCAGGCCTTGATCCAGGCGATCAATGCCGGCTGCGACGAGGCGTTGATGCTCGACCCCCATGGTTTCGTCGCCAGTTGCAACTCGACCAATTTCTTCATCGTCCGGCGCGGCGAGCTCTGGACCTCGACCGGGCGCTTCAACTTCAAGGGCATCACCCGCAAGAAAACGATCAAGCTCTTCGGCGAAAACCTCGGTACGGTGCGCGAGCATGATTTCACTTTGGCCGAGACCTATGCGGCCGACGAGGCCTTCGTCACCGGCACGCTCGGCGGCATTACGCCGGTGACCATGATCGACGGCCGCGCGATCGGATCGGGCAAGCCGGGGGCGCTGACCGCCCGCATCGGCGATATCTATCAGCAGAGCCTTGTGGCTTGAGCAAAGACCAATGGAGGCCGGACCGATGGCGAGCGGGTTCGTCCAGATTCTGACCGCCGCCGGAGCGCAACTGGGTCGGCGTTCGCGAATTCTGCGCTGGCGCGCTCGCCGTGGCCTGCGCGGCTTCATCCGCACCGACGAGATCGCGCTCGTGCTCATGGCCGCCATCATCGGCGCCGTCGCGGGCCTCGTCGTCGCCGGGATGGTCGATCTGTCGCGGCAGATGCATCATGCTCTTTTCGCGGTCGGCGGGGACGACATCAGCGGGGCCGACGCCATCGATCCGTCGCGCGCGCTCGGCATCCCCATCCTCGGCGGCCTCCTGATCGGATTGATCGGCCTCTTTCTGGCCCGGCGCGGGCGCAGCGCCATCATCGACCCCGTCGAGGCCAATGCGCTGCATGGCGGCCGGCTCTCGATGCCCGACAGCGCGATCCTGATCCTGCAGACGTTGGTCTCGAACGGCTTCGGCGCCTCGGTCGGCATGGAGGCGGGCTACACCCAGGCCGGAGCGGCGGCGGCATCCGGTCTCGGCCGTCTTGCAAAACTGCGCCGCGCGGATTTGCGGATCCTCGTCGGCTGCGGCGCCGCGGGCGCGATCGCCGCCGCCTTCGACGCGCCGTTGACCGGCGCCTTCTACGCCTTCGAGCTGATCATTGCCGCCTATACGATCGGCAGCCTCGCACCGGTCATCGTCGCCTCGATCGCAGCGGTCGGGACGATGCGGCTGGTCTCGACGCCCACCTCCTTCCAGGTCGGCTTCGCCGGCACATTGTCCTGGTCGGACTATGTTCTGGTCGTGGTGATGGGCCTGCTCTGCGCCGGTCTCGGCATCATCGTGATGCGCGGCGTGGGGCTGGCGGAGGCCGCTTTCCGCCGCAGCCGCCTTCCTGTCTGGATGCGCCCGGCCGCAGGCGGCGCCGTCGTCGGGACGATGGCGCTCATCACTCCGGCGGTGCTGTCCTCGGGCCATTCGGCGCTGCATGTCGGCTTCGGCGCCTTTTACACGGCGGGTTTCCTGGCGTTGCTGATCGTGCTGAAGACGGTCGCGTCCGCGATTTCCATCGGTGCGGGGTTTCGCGGCGGCCTGTTCTTCGCCTCGCTGTTCCTGGGCGCGATGCTGGGCAAGCTCGTTGCCATCATCTGGATCGTGGCGTTCGGGTTGCAGACGCCCAGCCTCGTCATCGCCATCATCGGCATGAGTGCAATGGCCACCGCCGTGCTCGGCGGCCCCTTGACGATGTCGTTCCTGGCGCTCGAAACCACGGGCAGCCTGCCCTTGACCATCGCCGTGCTGGCCGCTTCGGTGGTGGCGTCGCTGACGGTGCGGCGCGCCTTCGGCTATTCCTTCGCGACCTGGCGCTTCCATCTGCGTGGCGAGACCATCCGCAGCGCCGCCGATATCGGCTGGATCAAGGAGCTGAGCGTCGGCCGGATGATGCGGCGCGACGTCCGCACGATACCGGCCGACATGCCGCTGGAGCAGTTCCGCCGCAGGGCTCCGCTCGGATCGACCCAGCGTCTCGTTCTCGTCGACCGGGACGAGCGCTACGCCGGCATCGTCGTCGTGGCCGACGCTTATCGCGAAAGCATCGAGGCGCAAACGGTCGGCGAGCTCGCGCTTTTTCCCAAGGATGTCCTCCTGCCGCAGATGAATATCCGCGAGGCGGCGAAGAACTTCATGTCCGCGGCCAGTGAGGAACTCGCCGTGGTCGACGGTCACGAAACGATGCGCGTCATCGGTCTGCTGACCGAACAGCACGCGCTGCGCCGCTACAATGAAGAACTCGACCGACGAAGCGCGGACCGGTCGAGCCTTTGAATATTGTTGTCGGGCGGCCCGACTGGAGCGTGCGGAGCTTTGACCTCGCCACGTCATTATAGGGACAAGCGGCCATCGAGTAAGGGTTCGACCATCACGACGATGGCGGGCCGAAGCAGCAACGCTCGCGCGATCGCGGGGAAGAGCGCCACGCCCCCGTCGAGATCGAGCTTCCGCTGTCACACCGCGGGCGCAGCCTCGGTGGCTGCGACGCTCCGTTTTCGCTTCAATCTGCTCATCCAGAGATAGATGATCGGCGTGGTGTAGAGCGTCAGCACCTGACTCAGGATTAGGCCGCCGACGATGGTGATGCCGAGCGGGCGGCGCAGTTCCGCGCCGGGTCCCGTGGCGATCATCAGCGGCACCGCTCCGAGCAGGGCCGAGAGCGTCGTCATCAGGATCGGGCGGAAGCGTTCGAGGCAGGCCTCGAAGATGGCCTCGCGCGGCGGCAGGGCGCGCACGCGCTCGGCCTGGATCGCGAAATCGACCATCATGATGCCGTTCTTCTTGACGATGCCGATCAGCAGGATGATGCCGATGAAGGCGATGATCGTCAGGTCGGCGCTTGCCACCTTGAGCGCGATCAATGCGCCGAGCCCTGCGGAGGGCAATGTCGAGATGATCGTCACCGGGTGGATCAGGCTCTCGTAGAGCACGCCCAGGATGATGTAGACGGCCAGCAGCGCGACCAGGATCATCATGCCCTGCCCGCCGGCATTCTGCGAAAAGGCCTTGGCGTCGCCGGCGAAATCGGCATGCAGCGAGGCCGGCAGATGGAGTTCCGCGACCGCGTTGGTGACGGCGTCGCTGACCTCCTGCAGGCTGACGCCGGGCGCGGCGTCATAGGTGATGGTGACGGCGGGAAACTGGCCCTGATGGTTGATCACGAGCGGGGCCGTGCCGCGCTCGACCCTGACGAGGCTCGACAGCGGCACCTGCACGCCGTTGCGGCCGGGCACGTAGAGGTCCTTGATGTCGTTGGGGTCGCGGCTGCGCGACGGCGAGACCTCCATGACGACGCGGTACTGGTTGCGCTCGCCATAGATCGTCGAGATCTGGCGCTGGCTGAAGGCGTTCGACAGCACGTTGTCGATCGCCTGGATCGCAACGCCGAGCTGCGAGGCCCTATTGCGGTCGATCACGACTTTGGCCTCGAGCCCGCCCTGCTCGCGATCGGTCGAGACATCGACGATCTGCGGCAGACTGCGCATCCGCGCGAGCACCTTGGGGACCCACTCTTCCAGCTCCGGCAGGTTTGGGTCCCAGAGCGTGAACTGGTAGGGCGAGCGGCCCTGCCGCCCTCCGGCGCGCACATCCTGGATCGGCGAGAGGTAGACGCCGATGCCGGCGAGGTCCGCGAGCCGCGCCCGCATCCGGTTGACGACCTGCTGCGAACTCAGCTTGCGCTCGCTTTCCGGCTTGAGGCTGATGAAGAACCGCCCCTGATTGACCGAGCCGCCGCCAATGAAGGAGGCCAGACCCAGCACGGCGGGGTCCGAACCGACGATCGCGGCACCCTTTTGCTGGAGCTCCATCATCGCCGGAAAGGAGACGTCGGGCGAGGCATGCGTGAAGCCGATGATCAGCCCGGTGTCGTCCTGCGGGACACCCCCCTTCGGCGCGCTGCGGAACATCTGCACGGTCAAGGCGAGTGTCGCGATCATCACGATCAGCATCAGCCAGCTGTGCCGCAGCGCAACCTTCAGCGTCCTGCCGTAGAAGCGGGTCATCGCCGAGAGCGCGCCTTCGACCAGACGGTCGAACCGGCTGCCGCGCCCGGCAGGTTCGGCCTTGAGAACAGGTTCGGCCTTGAGGAAATGCGCGCAGATCATCGGCGTCACGCTCAGCGACACCGCCGTCGAGACCAGGATGGCGAAGGTCAGCGTCAGCGTGAATTCGCGAAAGAAGCGGCCGGCGACACCCTCGATGAAGAAGAGCGGGATGAAAGCCGCGATCAGCGACAGGCTGATCGAGATCACCGTGAAGCCGATCTGGCCGGCGCCGAGCAAAGCAGCGCGCAGCGGCGTCATGCCTTTGGCGACATTGCGCTCGATGTTCTCGATCATGACGATCGCGTCGTCGACGACGAAGCCAACCGAGATCGTCACCGCCATCAGCGAAAGATTGTCGAGCGTGAAGCCGGCGAGCCACATCGCGGCGAATGTACCGGCGATCGAGAGCGGCACGGTGACGCCGGCGGCGATGGTCAGCGTCGTGCGCCGCAGGAAAACGAACACCACCAGCATGACGAGCGCGATCGAGATCAGGAGCGTCTTTTGAATGTCGGCGATCGAGGCGCGGATCGTCACCGTGCGATCGGACATGATCGAGAACTCGATCCCCGCCGGCACCCAGCGCCTGATCTCGGGCAAGAGCGCCTTCACCCGGTCGACCGTGTCGATGACGTTGGCGTCGGGCAGCTTGGTCATCGTCAGGAGGATCGCCGGCTTGCCGTTGTACCAGCCCGCGGCCCGGCTGTTGCGGACGCCGCGCTCGATCAGCGCGACGTCAGCGAGGCGCACCACCGTGCCCCTGGCGGAGCGCACGACGATGTTGCCGTAGTCTTCCGGCGCAAGGATCTGGTTGTTGGCCGAGAGCGTCTCGCTCTGGCGCTCGCCATCGAAGGAACCGACGGCCGAGACGGTGTTGGCGTTGACGATCGCGCTGCGAATCTGCTCCAGGCTCAGGCCCATCGCGGCGAGCTGGGCGGGATCGAGCCTGACCCGGATCGCCGGCTGCTCGGCGCCGTTGACCGTGACTTCGCCAATGCCCTCCACCTGCGAGATGCGTTGCGCGATGATCGTGTCGGCGGCGTCGTACATGTCGCTCGGCGTCATCGTGTCCGAGGTCAGCGCCAGGATCAGCACCGGCGCTGCGTTGGGATTGGCCTTGCGGAAGCGCGGCAGGGTCGGCAGATCGCCGGGAAGATCCGTCGCCGCCGCGTTCAGCGCCGCCTGGACGTCGCGGGCGGCGCTGTCGGTTTTGCGGCTGAGGTCGAACTGGAGCACGATCGAAGTCGAGCCCAGCGAACTCGACGAGGTGATCTCGGTGACGCCGGCGATCGACCCGAGCCTGCGCTCAAGCGGGGCCGCGACGCTGCCGGCCATCGTGGCGGGGTCGGCTCCGGGCCGGCTCGCGAACACCCGGATCGTCGGGAAATCGACGCTCGGCAGGCTCGCCACCGGCAGGAACACGTAAGCCACCGCGCCGATCAGGAAAAGTCCGATCGCCATCAGCGTCGTGCCGACCGGCCGCAGGATGAAGATGTCGGAGAGCCCCTTCATTCGGCCGCCTCCGGCTCCGGATAAGGCACGACGCCGTCGCGGCCGCCGCCGAGCCGCCGGCGCAGCCGCTCCAGCGCCAGATAGATCACCGGCGTGGTGTAGAGCGTCAAAAGCTGGCTGAGCAGAAGCCCGCCAATGATGGTGATGCCGAGCGGCTGCCGCAATTCGCTGCCCGTTCCGGTCGCCAGCGCCAGCGGCAGCGCGCCGAGCAGCGCCGCCAGCGTCGTCATCATGATCGGCCGGAAGCGCAGCCGGCAGGCTTTGACGATCGCGACCTCGGGCGTGAGCCCTTCGTTGCGTTCGGCGTCGAGCGCGAAATCGATCATCATGATCGCGTTCTTCTTGACGATGCCCATCAGCAGGATGATGCCGATCAGCGCCACGATCGAGAGTTCCTGCCGCGTCAGGATCAACGCCAGGAGGGCGCCGACGCCAGCCGAAGGCAGTGTGGTCAGGATCGTGAAGGGGTGGATGTAGCTCTCATAGAGCACGCCCAGCACGAGATAGATCACCACGATCGCCGCCAGGATCAGCCAGGGCTGGTTCGCCAGCGACCGGGTGAACTCGGCCGCATCCGCGCTGAAGGCGCCCGAAATCGAGCCGGGCAGGCCGATGCGCTGCTCGATCTCGGCGATCTGCGTCACCGCCTGGCCGAGCGCGGCCTGCGGCGCGAGATCGAAGCTGATGGTTGCGGCCGGGAACTGCGCCTGATGCGCGATCGAGAGCGGAGCCGTCTCCCGGATCAACCTGGTGAAGGCGGCGAGCGGCACCTGCACGCTATTGGCCGTCGTGGTCGAGTTGCCCGCCGAATTGGTCTGCCCGGTCGTGTTGGTGTTGCCGGTGACGTAGAGCTTCGACAGCGATGACGGGTCGCGCAGATATTGCGGCGCGGCCTCCAGAATGACGCGATACTGGTTCGACTGCTCGTAGATCGTCGCGATCTGGCGCTGGCCGAAGGCGTCGTTCAGCGTGTCGTCGACCGCCTGGATCGAGATGCCGAGCCGGCCGGCCTTGGCCCGGTCGATCTCGACATGGGCGCGCAAGCCGCCATCCTGCGTTTCGTTGGCGACGTTGCGCATGATCGGCTCGGAGCGCATGCCCTCGCTCAGCCGCTTGGCCCAGGACGTCACCTCCTCCTGATCCGCGCCGGTCAGCGTGTACTGGTATTGCGAGCGGCTCGACCGGGTCGTGATCTGGATGTCCTGAACCGGCTGGACATAGGCGGTGACGCCGGGAATCGTCGCGGCAAGCGCGCGCAGCCGCTCGGCGATGACGGTCGCGTCGTCGCGCCGCTCGTCCTTGGGCCGCAGCGTTACCGTCAGCCTGGCCGTKTTGGCGGTGGCGTTGGCCTGGCCGATGCCGAGCACCGAGACCACGCCGGTCACATCGCCGTCCTGCTCGAAGGCCTTCGTCGTCTTGTCCTGCAGCCGCTTCATCTCGGCGAAGGACACGTCGGGGGCGGCCTCCATGACCGCATTGAGCAGGCCGGTATCCTGACCGGGAAGGAATCCCTTCGGGATCTCGATATACATCCAGATCGTCAGCAGAAAGGTGCCGAAAGTGATGAGCAGCACAAGACCCTGAACCTTCAAGGCCCAGCCGAGCGTCACCTCATAAGCCTTGGCCATGGCGCTGACCGGGCATTCGGCCAGGCGCATCAGCCAGTTCTCGCGCTCATGCGGCGTATGGCGCAGCAGTTTCGCGCACATCATCGGGGTCAGCGTCAGCGAAACAACGGCCGAGACGACGACCGCGATCGTCAGGGTCAGAGCGAATTCGCGGAACATCCGGCCGACCAGCCCGGTCATGAACAAGAGCGGGATGAAGACCGCGATGAGCGACACCGTCAGCGAGATCACAGTGAAGCCGATCTCGCGAGCGCCGTCATAGGCAGCCTTGAGCGGGCTCTTGCCCTGCTCCATGTTGCGGACGATGTTCTCGATCATGACGATGGCGTCGTCGACGACGAAGCCCGTGCCGATGGTCAGCGCCATCAGCGAGAGATTGTCGAGGCTGAAGCCACAAAGCCACATCACCGCGAAGGTCGCGACCAGCGAGAGCGGCAGCGCGACACCGGCGATGATCGTGGCGCGGACCGTGCGCAGGAACAGCAGCACGACCAGCACGACCAGCGCGCAGGCCAGCGCCAGCGTGAATTGCACGTCGGCGATCGAGGCGCGGATCGTTTCGGTGCGGTCGTTCACCACCTGCAGGTCGATGCCGGCCGGCATCGAGCGCTTCAGCCGCGGAATCTCCTGCTTCACGCGATCGACGGTGGTGACGATGTTGGCGCCGGGCTGGCGCATGACGTCGAGGATCACCGCCGTCTTACCGCGAAACCAGCCGCCGACGCGGCTGTTCTCGAGATCCTCCAGCACGACCGCGACATCGCGCAGGAAAACCGGCGCGCCGCTGCGATAGGCGACGACCACGTCTCGGTACGCCGCAGCGCTGCCGATCTGGTCGTTGGCGCTGATCGTGTAGGCTTGGTGGTTGCCGTCGAGCGCGCCCTTGGAGCCGGCGACATTGGCGGCGACGATCGCAGTCCGCAGATCCTCCATGCCGAGGCTATAGGCGGCCAGCCGGGCGAGATCGGCCTGGATGCGGATGGCGGGGCGCACGCCGCCTTCGATTCCGACATGGCCGACGCCGGCGACCTCGCTCAGGCGCGGCGAGAGCAGCGTGTCGGCGATATCGCTGAGCTGGCGCAGCGTCACGGTGTCCGACGTCAGCGCCAGCACMATGATCGGCGCATCGGCCGGGTTGATCTTGGCGTAGGTCGGCGGGTAGGGCAGCGTCCGCGGCAGGGTCGAGCCCGCCGCGTTGATCGCCGACTGCACGTCCTGCGCGGCGGAATCGATGTCGCGGTCGAGATCGAATTGCAGCGTGATCTGGCTGAGGCCGAAGGAGCTCTGCGACGACATCGTCTGGAGCGAGGGAATCTGTCCGAGTTGCCGTTCGAGCGGCGCCGTCACGATCGAGGCGATGGTCTCGGGGTTGGCGCCGGGCAGTTGCGTCGTGACCTGGATGGTCGGGAAATCGACCTGCGGCAGCGCCGAGACCGGCAGCCTGAGATAGCCCAATATCCCGCACAACAGCACGGCGATGCCCAGAAGCGAGGTGGCGATCGGCCGGCTGATGAAAGGGGCGGAGACGCTCATCCGGTCTGTCTCGTCATTGCGGCGGGGCGGGCGGTGGCGCTTCCGCCCGGGGCGCCCCGGCTCTCGGCGTTTGAGCACCCGGCGCTTCGGACCTCTCGGCTCCGGCAGCCGGCGCATCGCGACGTCGCCGCTCTGGTCGCTGGCCGTCCTGACCTTGCCCGCCGGCTGGGCGTTGCGCGCCGGTGGTCTCCTGTGCCGGCCGTGGCTGGTCCGGCGCGCCGGCCTCGCTCTGCTGGTCGCGCCTGCGGCGCTGGCCGGGCTCGCGCGTGCCGCGACGACCGGGCGCCGCAGCGGGCGGCGTCGGCCTGGCCGCGTCTTCCGGTGTCGTCACGCTGACTTCCGCCTTGTCGGTCAGGCGCGCGAAGCCGGTCGTCACCAGCCTGGCGGGCGGCGAAACGCCGGCCGTGATCACCGCGATCATCTCGTCCTGCTGGCCGACCGTGACCGGCGTCTGGCTCACCGTCTCGTCGTCATTGACGACGAAGACGTAAGCGCCGTTCGGGCCGCGCTGGACCGCCGCCGTCGGGGCGACGACGACCTGCTTCAGCACGTCGACGAAGACCTTCACGTTGACGAACTGGCCCGGCCAGAGCTGCAAGCGGTCATTGGGAAAACGCGCCTTGACCCGGATCGTGCCGGTGGTCTGGTCGACGACATTGTCGATCACCTCGATCACGCCCCGGTCGATCATCGTCGTCCCGTCGGCATCGAGCGCCTCGACCGCGACCGTACCGCGCCCCATCGCGGCGCTGACCGCCCGCAATTGCTGCTGGGGCAGGTTGAACACCATCGCGATCGGCTTCAGCTGCGTGATCACGACGAGGCCGCCGCTGTCGGAGGCGCGCACGATGTTGCCCTGGTCGACCTGGCGGATGCCGAGACGGCCGTCGATCGGCGCCTTGATCGTGGTGTAGTCGAGATAGGCCTTGGCGTTGTCGATCGCGCCCTGGTCGGCCCTGACCTGGGCTGAAAGCTGCGTCACCAGCGCGCGCTGCGTGTCGGCCTGCTGGCGCGAACCGTAATCGGTCAGGGCGAGCTTGGCGTAGCGCTCGAGATCGGCGCGGGCATTGGCGAGCAGGGCCTCGTCCTGCGCCTTCTTGGCGACGACCTGATCGTATTGCGCCTGGTAGGTCGAGGAATCGATTTTTGCCAGGATGTCGCCCTTCGCGACGTCCTGGCCGTCCCTGAAGACGATCTCCATCAGCCGGCCGTCGACCTGCGTGCGCACCGTCACCGTGTTCAGCGCCTGGATCGTGCCGACGGCATCGGTGGTGACGGGCACATCGTCGTAGCGTGCCGGCGTGGCGATCACCGGTGTCGGGCCCTCGCCGCCGCCACCGCGCCTGCGGCCGCCCCGGCCGCCGCCACGACCTTGCTGCTGCGCGGCCGACACCGTCTCGCCCGTATTTGGCATCCAGCCGCCGTTGTAACGGTACCAGCCGCCGGCCGAGGCTGCGACGATCAGGATCAAAAGCAGCAGGCGTTTCACCGGGCGGCTCCCGGCACTGGCGCGAGCACAACGCGCGGATCGGTCCAGCCGCCGCCGAGCGCCTTGAACAGCCCGACATAGGACAGCAGGCGCTGCAGCCTGACCACCGAGAGCTGGTTTTGCGCCTGGAACAACGTCTGCTGGATGCTCAGAAGCGTCACGATATCGATGGTTCCTTCCCGCAGCCGCTGCTCGGTGATGGTGTAGGCCCGCATCGCCGACGCCACCGTGTCCGCCTGCAGGCGCTCGTAACGCGTATTCTCCTGTACGCCGATCAGCGCGTTCTCGACATCGGAAAACGCGCTGACGATGGTYAGGCGATAGGCGGCCAGCAATTCGTCGCCGCGGCCCTTCTCCAGTTCGAGCCGGGCCCGCAAGGCGCCGCCATCGAGGATCGGCTGGACCAGGCCGGCCGCAGCGGAGGCAAAGGCGGCCTCAGGCCTGAGCAAATTCTTCAGCACCACGCTTTCCAGCCCGCCCTGTCCCGTCAGGCTGATGTTGGGAAACAGCGCGGCCCGCGCCGCCAGGATCGTCGCCTCCTCGGATGAGAGACGGGCTTCGGCTTCGGCGATGTCGGGCCGACGTTGCAGCAGCTGCGCCGGCAGGCCGGCTCGGACGGCGGGAGTCACGATTGCGTTCAGGCTGCCGCCCTTGACCGCGACGGTCACTGGCGGCGCGCCAACCAGCAGCGCGAGCGTGACGCGACCCTGGCGCAACTGCAGTTCGAGCGGCGGGATCGAAGCCCTCTGCTGCGCGACGACGCTTTCCTGCTGCGCGATGTCGAGTTGCGTCGCCGTACCGACCGAAAGCCTGGCCTGGATCGCCTTCAGCGTGCGTTCGGCGACCGCGATGTTGTTGCGCGCGATGCGCAACCGGTCTTGCGCGGCGAGAACCTGGAAATAGGCGCCGACGACGCTGGAAACCGTGGTCAGCGCGACGACGTCGCGATCGAACCTCGTCGCCTCGGCGGCGAGCCTGCCGGCGTCGGCGGTCGCATGGTTCTTGCCCCAGAAATCGATCTCGTAGCTCGCCGTCAGGCCGAGCCCGAAACGGTTGCCGACCGAATCGCTGAAGGGTTCGCGCTTTGCCCGCAGCGTTCCCGGCGCCAGACTGCGCGAGCTGTCTACGGAGCCGGTGAGCGTCGGATAGAGCGCGGCGGCCGCAACCTGCGCCTGCGCCTCGGCCTGCCTGATCCGGGCCACGGCTATGGCGATGTCGAAATTGTCCTCGACCGCGCGCTCGACAAGCCGGTTCAGCTCGGCCGAACCGAACAGGCGCGGCCAGTCGGCGCGCGGGGCCGGGGCCGGCTTGCGGTCGCCAGCCGCAAAACGTGGCGTGATCGCCACGGCAAGGTCGGGACGCTGCTCGGCCGGCAGGCAGGCGCTGAGGACAAGCGCCATCGAGGCGACGATCAACAGGCGAAGAGCGCCTATTCTGTTGCTGGACCCGACACGACCATGCGCATCACCCGACAAATCCCGTCCTTCCAAAGCCGAGCGACGATATCGCGGAAAATGATGCGACAGCGCCTGCTTCTAGAATGGGCGTCGATGCAGAGAAAGTGAATTTCTCTCCATGTTCGTTGCAACGATGACTCTGGTTGTCATTGGCGGCCTAAGGCGAAGGCGAGATGCGGCAGACAGCTTCGGCCGCGGCGATCGGGACGAACCGAGCTCATGTCGAGCATTGGGTAGAGATGGAACCGAGCGCGCCTGCGCAAATGTCCCGGTATCGATCCAACGCCATCGGCCATGACGGAAGCCGCGTCCACGAGAACCCTCAACGTCGCTGTCAATTTCCGTTGGGGGGACCGCCGTTCATGGCGCCCATTTCCAGCACGACGACCTCGCAGACGCCTACGGGCGCTGTCGGACACCGTTCGACACCATGCGGCACGACGATAAACTCGCCTTCCGCGATGACTTCGTCACGGTCACGGAATTTCATCAGCAGCCGCCCCTTGTGAACGAAGAAAACCTCGTCCTCCCGGCTGTTGAAATGCCAGCCGGCCTCACCTTCGAATTTCGCGAGCTTGATCTGCAGATTGTTGACGGATGCGGCGAGCCGAGGGGGCCAGCTGTCGGAAAATCGTCCGAAAGCACTCTCCAGATTCTCCGTTCGGAACGGCGAGATGTGCCTGTTCAGCACCGCAACGTCACGGATGATCGTCTTGAGCTGGCTTGGCACATCTCTGCCATCGGCCGGGTATTTTCCATCGAGAGCGGCCGTGCCGATCGTGAAGCCCGCTGCCCCGGCCTCCTTCAGGGCCGCGATCCGGCCCGGCGTGTCGATCGATCCCGCCACATAGACGGGTTTGGCAACCGCGGAGCAGACGGCTTCGATGAGCGTCGGTACATCCTCACGGGAGCGATAGGCCAGCAGGTCGAGCCCGTGCACACCGTTGCGGGCGGCCAGGGTCTTGGCGCTGGCGACGATTTCGTCGATGCTGCCCTCCAGAACACTCGGATGTCCGGAGATCGTGCCCGGGAACGGGCAGTACTGGATCGTCGTGCCGGCGATGATGGGAAGCACGTCATCCACCCTCGTGCCACCGAGCAGAATGTCGATGCCGATCTCGACCGCCGCTTTTGCCGACGCAATCTCGCTGTCGCGATCGAGGGACACCACCTCCAGATACGATGTCGCGCCGCCAGCCTTGATCGCTGTCTTGAGCGCCTTCAGCTTGTCGAGCGGCAGGCCGATGTCCTTGAAGCCGATGTGCCGGACCCCGAGCGCCAGGGCAGTCCGAAGTTGCTCCATCGCATCGCCGACCGTCCGGTCGTTGCGTGTCAGCATGAAGATGAAGCGAAGGCCCATCAGGACACCTGTTCCGTTCCGTTCGTCCGGGTCGCGCGGCGACGAACCGGCGCGCGCTGGCGACTATGCTGGCTCAGTTTGCAAGTTTCGCAACCGCTGGGCGCTGGGCAGGGCTGCGATCGACGCTCTTTGATCGGATCGGACACCCGCCCTATCAAGAAGAAGCCTGATTTCCCGTTGCGCTTGCCCATGGCCCGTCCTGATGAACACTCGCGTTACCCCTGACAGCCACCTCATGGCATCGGTTGGAATAGGCCAGCCCGTGCCGCGCCAGGAGGATGCAATCCTCGTGCAGGGGCAGGGGCGCTACACCGACGATCTGAGCGTCGAGCGGCAGCTCTTCGCGGCTTTCGTCCGCAGTCCTCATGCGCATGGCCATCTGCGTGCCGTCGATGCGGCAGAGGCGCGGGCGATGAGGGGCGTCGTCGCGATCTACACCGCCGCGGACCTGGACGGCCACGGCTACAACGCGATCGTGACGCCAATCGACGTACCGGGCCGCGATGGCGCCGCGATGCGAAAGCCTCAGCGGCCGGCGCTGGCGGCCGGCAAGGTCCGCTTCGTCGGCGACCCCGTGGCAGTGGTCGTCGCCCGTACGGCGGATCAGGCCCGCAGCGCAGCCGAGGTCGTCAGGCTCGACATCGATGTCCTGCCTGCCGTCACGGAGGCCGAGGACGCGCTGAAGGCCGACGCTCCGCAGCTCTATGACGACGTGGCCGGCAATTTGATCGTCGATTTCCAGTTCGGCGACCGCGAGAAGGTCGCCGCGGCCTTCGCCGCTGCCGCGCATGTCACACGATTGCGGATCGTCAACAACCGCGTCATCGTCAATCCGATCGAGCCGCGCAGCGCCCTTGCGAGCTTCGATGGCGCATCGAAGCGCTACACGCTGCACGCGCCGAGCCAGGGCGCGTTCGGCATGCGCAACAATCTGGCGACGGCCATGGGCGTGAAGCCTGCTGCCATGCGGCTGGTCACCGGCCATGTCGGCGGTTCGTTCGGCATGAAATCCGCCGTGTTTCCCGAATATGTGGCGCTCCTCCATGCAGCCCGCATGTTGCGGCGTCCGGTCAAATGGACCGATCAACGATCGGAAAGCTTCGTCTCGGATCACCATGGGCGCGACATGGTCTTCGAGGCCGAACTGGCGCTGGACGCTCGGGGGCGCTTCCTCGCCACGCGCTTCAGGGGCGTGGCGAACATGGGCGCCTACCTCACTCCGGTGGGGGCCATGATGCCGACGATGAATGTGGGGAAGAACTCGGTCGGCATGTACGCGACGCCTCTCGTCGAGGTCCGGACGCGCTGTGCGGTGACGAATACGCCGCCGATCGGCGCTTATCGCGGCGCGGGTCGACCGGAAGGCAACTATTTCATGGAGCGGCTGATCGATACGGCGGCCCGCGAGATGGGCATCGACAGCGCCAGCCTGAGGCGGCGCAACCTGATCGCGCCCGCCAGGCTGCCCTGGGCCACGCCGATGGGGACGGTCTACGACAGCGGCGATTTCCCGGCCCTGTTTGAGCGGGCCATCGAGGCGTCGGACTGGAAGGGTTATGCCGGGCGACTGAAGACAAGCCGGAAGGCGGGCTTGCTGCGCGGGCGCGGTATCGGCTGCTATCTCGAGGTGACGGCGCCACCCAGCAACGAGATGGGCGGCATCCATTTCGAGCCGGACGGGAGCGTGAACATCGTCACCGGCACGCTCGATTACGGGCAGGGACACTGGACGCCCTTCGCCCAGCTCCTGACCAGCCAGCTGGGTGTTCCCTTCGATCGGATCAAGCTCGTGCAGGGCGACAGCGATCGGCTGATCGCCGGCGGGGGCACGGGCGGCTCGAAATCGCTGATGGCGAGCGGCTCGGCGATCATCGAGGCGAGCGAACTGGTGATCGAGAAGGGCAAGCTGCTCGCCGGTCATTTCCTCGAGGCCAGTGTCGCCGATATCGCATTCGCCGCCGGCCGTTTCACCGTCATCGGCACCGACCGTTCGATCGGGATTATGGACGTGGCGGCACGATTGCGCGGCGGCGCCGCTGTCACGCCGGACCTGCCCCAGTCGCTCGACGTCGATCATGTCTTCAAGGCGGCGCCCTCGGCCTATCCCAATGGCTGTCACATCGCCGAGGTCGAGATCGATCCGGAGACCGGACATGTCGAGGTCGTGCGCTATGTGATGGTCAACGACTTCGGAACCGTCGTGAACCCCATGATCGTCGAAGGCCAGCTCCACGGCGGCGTCGTTCAGGGCATCGGCCAGGCGCTGTTCGAGAGGACGGTCTATGACGACAGCGGCCAGCCGATGACGGGATCCTATATGGATTACGCATTGCCTCGGGCGGTGGACGTCCCCTTCTTCTCGTTCATCAGCCAGGGCGTGCCGACGCTGAATAATCGTGTCGGCGCCAAGGGTTGCGGCGAAGCGGGTTGCGCCGGTTCTCTGCCGTCGGTCATGAATGCGGTCGTCGATGCCCTGACGCCATATGGCATCAAGCATCTGGACATGCCGGCGACGCCGCAGGCGGTATGGCGGGCTATTCGGCCCGGACGGTTCGGATCCGGCGCCGCCAAGCCGCGGGAAGCGCTGTCCTGATCTGATGACACCTGGTGCGGGGACGGGCCGACAGGGTACATCCGGACGCCGATCGATCGGCTGATGGTGACGCCGCGCGAGGATGGCGGCGTTTCGCTCGCGCTTCACGGCGATCCGACACGGCTGCGCGACAGCGACCTCCGAAACGACAAAAGCCCAACTCACGACGAGTTGGGCTTTGCGACATTTTTGGTTGCGGGGGCATGAAACCACCGAGATCCTTAAGCCTGACTAATCGAGAGCCGCATTGCGCCAATTCCTGACGTTGGAATGCCGTCCAGAAGCAGACGTTCTCGGCCCGGCCGGGTTCGAATTCGGACGCCAGAACCAAGTAGCGGCCACCATCATGTCAGCAGCAGCCCCGGAAGCGCTGCTTTGAGCCCTGGTTCCTCAAACAGCCTCGAAATCGGCCTCCCTGCGCTTCCAGCAAAGATGGCGTCCGACGGCTCGCTTCCGGCGCTTGCCGATTGCGCCCGCCTCCTCCATGGCCTCGCGAGCTACCGCCTCATGAGCCTTGAAGCCCTTGATCGGCCAGCCCTTCGGGATCGTTCAACGCTTCGTCGTCCGCGTCGTAACGAGCAGCATTTCCCGGGAGCCATCGGCCGCCCTGCGAATGGGCAACGCTCCGACCTGCCTGTTCGGTTTCGGCGATAGCGCGTTCGTCGTCTTCAATCGCGATATCCGCTGCCAGTCAGATCACGCGAGACCTGACGGTCGTGGTGACGATCTCCGTTAAAACGACGACCACGAAGATCACGAGCAGCACCAACCCGACTTGATCCCAGTAGAGGTTGTCCATCGAGGCCTGCAGCGCCACACCAAGCCCACCGGCCCCGACGAGACCAAGCACGGCGCTCTCGCGGACATTGATATCCCAGCGGAACAGGCTGACCGCCAGGAAGGCCGGCTTGACCTGCGGCCAAAAACCTTTCAGCAGGATCGCGCGGCGCGATGCACCCGCGGCACGAAGTGCCTCGATCGGGCCGGCTCTCGCCTCTTCGATGGCCTCGGACAGGAATTTCCCTGTGAAGCCGATCGAATGCACGGCGACCGCCATAACGCCGGCCAGCGCGCCCGGTCCAAACACCGCAACGAAGAGCAGCGCCCAGACGAGCGTGTGGATAGAGCGCGTCGCGACCAAGATGAAACGGCCAAGCGCATTGGCCCAAGGCGACGGCGAGACGTTGCGAGCGCATAGCAGCGCCACCGGCGTCGCCAGCCCGATGGCGAGGATCGTGCCGAGCGTCGCCGTATGCAAGGTCTCGACCAAGGCCTCGCCGACCGTCTTGCCGAAATAGCTCCAGTCGATCGGCCACATCCGCTGGAACAGGTCGGCGGTCTGCTGCGGGGCATCGTAGAGAAATTCAGGGATGACCTCGATGGTCTGCAGCGACCAGCCGAGCGCCAGCGCCGCCAGCCCCCAGAACGCAAGGCGCAGGCCGCGCTCCACGGGTGTGAACCGGTGCCAGACCCGCCCTGCGGGCTTCTCGACCACCACGCCCGAAGGGGCTTCATCCTGATAGATCCGGCGCATGAAGGCCGAGAGGATTTCGCCCGCCATCACCGTTACGATGATCGCGATGATGATCGTCAGCACGAAGTCGTAGTCGAATCGCTGGAAGGCCGTGAACAGCGTCGCCCCGATTCCACCGCCGCCGACCAGCCCGACCAGCGCCGAATTCCGGAGGTTGGAATCGAGCTGGTAGGCGGCAAAGCCGATGAAGCGCGGCAGCACCTGGGGCACCACCCCCATCGTGACGACCGATAGGAACGGCGCGCCGGCGGCGCGAAGTGCCTCGATCGGCTTCATCGACATTTCCTCGATGGCCTCGGCGATCAGCTTGGCGATGAAGCCGAGCGTCGCGACCACCAGCGCCATGACGCCCGCGAGCGCACCGAAGCCGACCGCTTTCACGAACAGGATCGCGACGATGACCGGGTGAAAGGTGCGGCACAGCGCAATCAGCCCACGCGCGGCGATGGTGACGGGCAGCGGCATCAGGTTGCGCGCCGCAAACAGCCCGAGAGGCAGTGCCAGCAGCACCCCCGCCCCCGTTGCGATGATGGCGATCTGCATCGATTCCAGCATGCCGTCGAGGAGCAGCTGCATCTTGTCGGCCGCGACATTGGGCGGGAACATCCGGCCGAGGAACTTGGCGCCGTTGTCGAGGCCCTGGACGAAACGCTCCCAGCGGATGTCGAGGATCCGCGCGGCATAGCCGACATAGATCAGGAACAGCGCGGTTCCGATGCGCAGCGGCCAGTTCGCTGGAAAGGCCCTCATACGCAGGCCTGGGGCCTTGAGCGAAGGCGCGCTCATTCCATCCAACCTTCGCCGCCGTAGATTTCGGCGAGATGGCTGTCCTGCAGGCCTGCCGGAGGGCCGTCATAAACCACGAGCCCCTTCGACATGCCGATGATGCGAAGCGCATAGCGCCGCGCCAGCGCGACGTTGTGGATGTTGACCAGTACCGGAATGTCGCGGTCGCGGCCGACCTTGGCCAGCAGCTCCATGATCTCGACCGAGGTCTTGGGGTCGAGCGAAGACGTCGGCTCGTCGGCCAGCACGAGATCGGGATCCTGCATCACGGCGCGCGCGATGCCGACACGCTGGCGCTGCCCGCCGGAGAGCTGGTCGGCGCGGCGCGTGGCGAACTCGGTCAGCCCGACGGAATCGAGCAGCGAGAAGGCCCGCGCGATATCGGTCTCGGGGAAGCGTCGCGTCCAGGCTCGCCAGACCGGGACATAGCCGAGCCGGCCGCAAAGCACGTTCTCGATGACCGTAAGCCGCTCGACCAGGTTATATTCCTGGAAGACCATGCCCAGCCGGCGGCGCGCCTGCCGCAACGCCTCGCCCTGCAGTTTCGCGAGATCCGTGCCGCCGAGCACGATCGAACCCGATGTCGGGTCCACAAGCCGGTTGATACAGCGGATCAGCGTCGACTTGCCGGTGCCGGACGGGCCGATGATGGCGACGATGCCTGGCTCCGAGACGGTCAGGGATATGTCGCGCAGCACCGGCTGTCCGGGCCGGTATTCCTTCACGAGATTGCGAATGACGAGCGCCCGTCCTTGGCCGGACGCCGCAGGCTGGGCGCTCATGATTGGTAGACCTCGTCTGGGGTTACGTCTTGTCGTCAGGGCGCCTTGGCAGGCGCCGCCTTCTTCTTGGCGAGTTCGTCCGCCTCGCGCTTGGCCTCGGTGTCATAGGCCGACTTGTTATAGGGGGTGCCGGATTTCTCTGCGACATCGCGCACCACCGCCCAGTCCTTCTGGTAGGTGATTGGGAGGAAGCGATCGTCGCCGTTGAATTCCTTGGTCATCTCGGGCGTGAAGCGGAACGAGAAGAAGCAGTCAGTCAGCTTCTTTGCGAGCTCCGGCTTGAGATCATGCGCGTAGGCGAAGGAGGAGGTCGGGAAGATCGCGCTGCGATAGATTTCGCGCACATCCTCCTTCTTGATGGTGCCGCGCACGATCATGCGCTCATAGACGTCGCCGGCGACCGCGCCCATGTCGTAGTCGCCCGAGACGACGCCGAGGATCGACTTGTCGTGCCCGCCCGACATCAGCGGCTTGTAGTCGGTATCGGCGATCAGGCCGTGTTCCGGAAAGAGCACGCGCGGCGCGAGATTGCCCGAATTCGACGAAGGCGAGGTGTGGGCGACCTTCTTGCCCTTGAGATCGGCGAGTTTTTGATAGGGGCTCGAGGCCTTGACGACCGCAACGAGGTTGTAACCCCTCACCCCATCGCCTGAGCCCTTGGCCGCGAACGGCACGGCGCCGGCGAGGTTGACAGCGAAGCCGGTCGGCCCGGTCGAGAAACCAGCGAAATGCAGGCGCCCGGAGCGCATCGCCTCGATTTCGGCCGAATTTGACTGGACCGGATAATAGACGATCCGCTTGCCGGTACATGTCGCGAGATGGTCGGTCAGCGGCTTGAAGATATTGGCGTAGACGGCAGGGTCCTCGACCGGGGTATAGGCCCAGACCAGCGCCGAAGGGTCCTTCCACTTCTTCGGATCGGAAGGCGCGTCGGCAACGAGGTCCTTGTTGCTGTCGCAATATATCGTGTCCAGCTGACCCGTATGCTGGCAGGCATCCTGTGCTGCCGCGGGGCTGGTAAAGCCGGGAGACAGGCCGACCATCAGCGAAGCCGTCGCGGCGAGGAAGTGCGGTTTCAGGCTCATCGAACGTTTCTCCCGGAATGCCGTTTGCCGGCTTGCTTATGGTGTGTGACACATAACTGTCATATTCGCCCCGGGGCGACCCTGTTCGCCTAAGACTTAAGTGGCAAGTGCCGAAGGACAGGCGCGCCGCACCGCGACATCAGAAACAGCGCCGCCGATCCATGCCAACGTCGATAAAGCACTCCGATGGCCGCCCAACCACCTTCCTCAGCGGCCTCTCGGCCGTTGCCATGCGGTATCGCGGTTTCCTCATAGACCAGTGGGGTGTGCTGCATGACGGCGTGCGGCCTTACCCGGATGCCCTGGATTGCCTGACGAGGCTACGCGATCTCGGAAAGCCCGTGATCATTCTGTCCAACTCCGGGCGCAGCGGCGCGGCGAACGCGCGCAATCTGGCGAGCCTGGGCTTCCCGCGCGACCTCTACGATACCGTCGTGTCCGCCGGCGACGACGCGCGCGAGGCCATCACGGCAGCAGACGAGCCATTCTACCGCGATCTCGGCCGGCGCTGCCTGCTGCTGGCAAGGGAAAGCGACCGCGATCTGGGCGACGGCCTGGGCCTCGATCTCGTCGATCGGCCCGCAGAAGCCGATTTTCTGCTGCTTATGAGCATGGATCCGCCGCAGCAGTCTCTGGCGGGATGGCGCCCTCTGCTGGAGGCGTCGCTTGCGGCAGGGCTGCCGATGGTCTGCGGCAACCCGGATGTGCAACGCACACGCGGCGACGGCACACTGCAGGAGGCTCCCGGATTCATCGCCGAAGCCTACGCTGCGATGGGCGGCGTGGTGCGCTATCACGGCAAGCCGGAACCGCGGATCTATCGCTCCTGCCTGTCGAGACTGGGGCTGGCCGTCTCGGAGGTTCTATGCATCGGCGACTCGCTTGCACATGACGTCGCGGGGGCGATAGGCGTCGGTATGCAAAGCGCATTCATTGCCGGCGGGATTCATCGGCAAGACCTCGTCTGGCACAATGTCGACGGGGTCGATCCGGATTCCTGCCGCGCGCTTTTCAATCGCCATCGCATGCATCCGGAGTTCGCATTGGCGCAGCTGCGATGGGCCCCCATCGCGGCATGAGCGGCCGTGGCGCCATGCACCCATGGTGCGGGGTGACAGCGCACCGCCGGATATGACAAATTCATGACAAGCGTGGCCGGTCATCCGCCATGCGATCCACGTCCGGCCTCGATGCTGGCGGGGCTAACCAGTTCGGGAGGACATCGTGACGATATGCAAGCTCGCTCTGGCGTTGGGCTTTGCCCTGACGACATCGATGGTTCAGGCGCAGGCGCCCACGGGAAAGGTCACGGTGGTGACCTCGTTCTCGAAGGATGTGACGGACCCCATCAAAAAGGCCTTTGAAAAGGCCACGCCTGGCGTCACCCTCGAAGTCCAGAACCGCAACACCAATGCCGGCGTGAAGTATCTCGACGAGACCCGGGCGAATAACCAGGTCGACCTGTTCTGGGCGTCCGCGCCAGACGCCTTCGAGGTGCTGAAGGGCAAGACTTTGCTCAGCGCCTACAAGCCCAAGGCCACCGGTATCCCCGACAAAATCGGTTCCTACCCCATCAACGATCCGCAAGGCTTCTATACCGGCTTCGCCGCCTCGGGCTACGGCATCATGTGGAACGAGCGCTATGCCAAGGCCCGGAAGCTGCCGGAGCCGAAGGACTGGCAGGACCTGGCAGGGCCGGCCTTCTACGACCACGTCTCGATCGCTTCGCCGGCCCGCTCGGGCACGACGCATCTGACCATCGAAACCATCCTCCAGGGCGAGGGATGGGAGAAGGGCTGGGGCACGATCAAGGCGATGGCGGGCAACTTCAACACGATCACCGACCGCTCCTTTGGCGTACCCGAGGCCGTCAATTCGGGCCAGGTGGGCGTCGGCATCGTAATCGATTTCTTCGCCTTCTCGGCGCAGGCCTCCGGCTTCCCGGTGAAATTCGTCTATCCGACCGTGACGACGGTCGTGCCGGCCAATGTCGGCATCGTCTCCAACCCGCCCAACAAGGCCGCCGCCGAGGCCTTCATCGAGTTCCTGCTCTCGCCCACGGGCCAGGAGGTTCTGCTCGAGCCCGGCATCCGTCGCCTCCCGGTCAATCCGGCGGTCTATGCCAAAGCCGGCGCCGACTATCCCAATCCCTTCACCGATCCGCGCTTCCAGAAGATGATCGGCTTCGACGTCGACAAGTCGGAGGCGCGCACCGCCGTCGTGGATACGCTGTTCGACCAGATGATCTCCTTCCAGCTCGATGCGCTGAAGGGCGTGACCAAGACGCTGCACGAGGTCGATGCGGCGCTCGCGAAGAAGCCCAACGCGCAGGCCAAGGCGATGGCCGACGAGGCGCGCAGCCTGATTGCGGCGCTGCCCGTAACCGAGGCGCAAGCCGCGAGCGCCGAACTGCGCGGCGCCTTCACCGGAGCAAAGGAGAAGGGCGCCCGTCAGGCCGAAGTCGAGGCGCAATGGGCGAGTTTCGCGCGCGACAACTACGGCAAGGCCAAGTCCAAGGCGGAAGAGGCGCTGAAGGCGGCGAAGTAGGAGCCAATCCCGGCATTCTCCGGCAGCGCTCGGCGCTGACCCGAGAATCTCCAGCCGGAGGAGGCTCCCCGCTGGTCTCCGGGATGCTCGGGTCAAGCCCGAGCGTGACGCGTTTCGCAAAGGCCCTTGATGTCCACCGTCTCCACCCCCATCGCCGCCCTACCCCGCGCCCGCGCTCTGTCCGCGACACCCGGCCAGATCGCGCTGGCGCTGACGATCGCCGCCTTCCTGCTGCTGTTCCTCGGGCTGCCGGTGGGAACCGTGCTCTACGTCGCCTTCACCGAGAAGGGGACGGGCAGCTTCACGCTGGTCAACTTCTACGACTTCGTCCGCACCGAGCTCTTCATGCGCTCGCTGTGGAATTCCTTCTATGTCTCGGCGATGTCGGTGGTCTGGGCCTCGGTCTTCGCGCTTCCACTCGCCTATCTGACCACCCGCTTCGTCTTTCGCGGCGCCGCGCTGGTCCAGACGCTGGGCTTCGTGCCGCTGATCATGCCGCCTTTCGTCGGTGCCGTGGCGATGCAGCTCTTCTTCGGCCGCAACGGCTCGATCAACCTGCTGCTGGATGACTGGTTCGGTTTCAAGATCGCCTTCATGGAGGGGTTGAATGGCGTCATCTTCGTCCAGTCGGTGCATTATTTCCCGTTCATCCTGATCAACCTCTCGGCGGCACTGCGCAATATCGACCGGGCGATGGAAGAGGCCGCGCAGAACCTCGGTTCCTCCGGCTTCCGCCTGTTCCGCCGCATCGTCTTCCCGCTCGCTCTGCCGGGCTATCTCGCCGGTGCCTCGCTCGTCTTCGTCAAGGTCTTCGACGATCTCGCGACGCCGCTCCTGCTCAACGTCAAGGACATGCTGGCGCCGCAGGCCTATCTGCGCGTCACCTCGATCGGCATCGCCGACCCGATGGGCTATGTGATCTCGGTCGTGCTGATCGTTGCCTCGGTCGTCGCCATGTGGCTTTCGGCTGCGGCGTTGAAGGGCCGCGACTACGCCACGACCCAGCGCGGCGGTGGCGGCCTTGCCCGGCGCGCCATGGCACCCGGGGAGGCGTTCCTTGGCTACGGCATCGTCATCCTGATCCTGGCGTTGGTGCTGGCGCCGCATCTGGGCCTGCTGCTGCTATCATTCGCCACGATCTGGTCGTTCTCCCCTCTCCCCGACGCCTTCACCATGGCGCATTATGCCCGCGTCTTCGGCGAGAGCTCGCTCTACATCAAGAACACGCTGATCTACGCCACGCTGGCCGGCGGCATCGACATCGTGCTTGGCGTCGCCATCGCCTATCTGGTGCTGCGCACCAGGCTGATCGGCCGCGAATGGCTCGACTGGGCCGCTTCCGCCGCGTTGGCGATCCCAGGCGTCGTGCTGGGTATCGGCTATCTCAGGACCTTCTACGGCGTCACCCTGCCGGACGGGACGCCGCTGGCCTCGCTGTGGATCACCATCGTCCTGGCGCTGGCGATCCGGCGCCTGCCCTATGCCCTGCGCGCCTGCTACGCGGCACTCCAGCAGATCTCGGTCTCGCTGGAGGAAGCCGCGGAAAATCTCGGGGCCACCAAGAGCCGCACCGTCAGGCGCATCGTCGTGCCGCTGATGGCCGGCGGCATCCTCGCCGGCTTCGTCACGAGCTTCTCGACCGCCGCGGTCGAGCTCTCCGCGACCTTGATGCTGGTCCAGTCCAACTCGGACGCACCGCTCGCCTATGGGCTCTACGTCTTCATGCAGTCGGCGGCCGGCAGGGGGCCCGGCGCGGCGCTCGGTGTCGTGGCCGTGCTGCTCGTCGCGCTTTGCACCTTCCTCTCGCATCTCATCGTCGAACGCAGCCAGAAGGCCAAAGGCATGGGGCACTGAGACGAGCATGGGACACTGACATGAACGCCATCACCGCCATCGCCACACCGGCCGTCTCCGTCGACATCGAGGGCGTCAACCTGTCCTATGGCGACAATCACGTGCTGAAATCCGTCGATCTCGCGATCAGGCCGGGGGAGTTCTTTGCCTTCCTCGGCCCGTCCGGCTGCGGCAAGACCACGCTGCTGCGCCTGATCGCCGGCTTCAATCAGGCCGATAGCGGCCGGGTTTTGATCGGCGGCAATGACATTTCGGCGCTGCCACCCTGGAAGCGCGATGTCGGGATGGTCTTCCAGTCCTATGCGCTCTGGCCGCACATGACCGTGGCGCGCAACGTCGCCTTCGGTCTTGAGGAACGCGGCGTCGGCCGTGACGAGGTCCGCCGCCGGGTCGCAGTCGCGCTCGATCTCGTCGGCCTCGGGCACCTCGCCAAGCGGCGGCCCTCACAGCTCTCCGGTGGCCAGCAGCAGCGCGTTGCGGTCGCGCGCACCGTCGCGGTCGAGCCGAAGGTGCTGCTGCTGGACGAGCCGCTTTCGAATCTCGACGCCAAGATGCGCGTCCAGGTCCGGCGCGAGCTGAGGGACTTGCAGCAGCGCCTCGGCCTGACCACGATCTTCGTCACGCACGATCAGGAGGAGGCCAACACGATCTGCGACCGTATCGCCGTGATGAACGACGGCGTCATTCAGCAGGTCGGCACACCGATCGAGCTCTACGAAAGGCCGGCCAATCTCTTCGTCGCGAACTTTCTCGGCACAGCCAACATCCTGAGCGGACAATTCCGCGGCAGCGGCAGCGACCGCTATTTCGAGATCGAGGGCGGGGTCAAAATCCGCGTCACCGATACCGGCGCCATTCCGGAGCGGGCCAAGCTGGTCTTCCGCCCGCAGCATGCCCGGCTATCGCCCGTTGGCGCGCCCGAGCAAAGCCAGTTCACGCTGGCCTGCAACATCATCGGCCGCGAGTTTCTCGGTTCGAGCGTTCGCTATTTCGCGGGTGTCGGCGCAACGGAAGTGGCCGTGGACGTGCCATTCTATTCGAGCCGCGATCTGCTGGAGCCCGGCGCCGCTGCCCTGCTGACCCTGGACGACCGCTCCGTGCTCTGGCTGTCGGGCTGACGCGAAGCCTTCGACAAGCCCCAATACTGACGGCGCCAATGTAGGCTATTGGCTGCTCGTGCAACTGAATGAATGCGCCACTTGCTGACACTTGGCACTCGCCCGGAAGCGGACATTCCATCCGACAGTCAGCCTGCGGCCGCCACGGCCAACCATGGGCTTCCCTTGGCGCCTTGGCGAGCAGAGGCCGCCGTTGACCTCCACAAGCTTCCGGCTGGCACGAAATGGCGAGCCTTATTCACGAGAAGATATGGTTCCGCAGCGGGCTCTTATATCCTGCGCTCGAGAATATGTCCTAGGCTAGGGAAAGACGATGATTATATGATCATTCCTCTGGATGCGCGCGATGCAACGGCGATATCGTTGTGATTTCAGGTAAAATGATACCGCCTTCACCTGAGCTTGACGACGACCTTGCCTTTCGACCGGCCTGTCTCGATATAGCCCATGGCTTCGTTGGTCGATTCGAAAGGCAAGACCCGATCAAGGACGGGACGTACGATTCCAGCTTCGATCAGCGGCGTGATCTGGCCCAGCTGCGCGCCGCTCGCGGACATGAACAGAAACGAATAATCGACGCGATGGCGCTTTGCCTTCTTGCGAATGCCAAAGCTCAATAGCCGCAGGATCTGTCGCAGCCCCCAGTTGAGGCCCTGTTCTCTGCCAAAAATTGTGTCGGGCGGGCCGGAGATCGAAATCAATTTACCGCCAGGTTTAAGGACCTTCAGGGATTTTCGTAGCGTACCGCCGTCCAGGCTGTTCAGCACGACATCGTAGCCCGACAGCAGCGTCTCGAAGTCCTGCGTCTTGTAGTCGATGACGACATCGGCGCCGAGGCTTCTGACCAGCTCGGCATTCACTGCGCTCGTCGTCGTCGCGACCGTGGCGCCGAGATGCTTCGCAAGCTGAATGGCGAAAGTGCCCACGCCGCCAGAGCCGGCGTGTATGAGGACCTTCTGCCCTTTGCGCAGGCCGGCTCGCTCGACCAGCACCTGCCAGGCCGTCAGCCCCACCAGGGGGATGGAAGCGGCTTCCTCCATGGTGAGGTTTTTGGGCTTCAGCGCCAAGTCGGCTTCGTTCATGGCGATGAACTCAGCGAACGTCCCGATCCGGCCGTCACGCGGCCGGGCATAAACCTCGTCGCCTGGCTTGAAGTGCCGTACCTTGGGCCCGATCCGAACGACGGTTCCGGCAAGGTCGTGTCCGAGAACGAGAGGCGTATGATAGGGCAGGATCAGCTTGAACTCTCCATCCCGGATCTTGGAATCCAGCATGTTGAGCCCGGCTGCGTGGATCTCGACCAGGACGTCGTCATCCCGCAGCGCCGGCTCCGGCATCTCGCCGAAGCGCAGCGCGCCCTTCTTCTTGTATTTATCGAGGATGAAGGCCCTCATGGTGTCTGTTCTCCAATCTCGCCGACAGGACGACCCAAGGGGTCAGGAGCGGCCTGCGGCGATGGCGGGATAATCGGTGTATCCCGCCGCACCTCCGCCGTAGATCGTAGCCGGGTCGACAGCCGCCAGCGGTGCGCGGGTTTCCAGCCTCTCCACCAGATCGGGATTGGCGATGAAGGGGCGGCCGAAGGCGAACAGGTCGGCCTTGTCCTCGGCCAGCCGTGACGTCGCGAGGTCGAGATCATAGCCGTTATTGGCGATGTAGGTGTTTTTGAAGCGACGGCGGAGCGAGCCGAAATCGAAAGACGCGACATCGCGCGGCCCACCGGTGGCGCCCTCGACGACATGGATGTAGACGATGCCCAAGGCGTCGAGTTGATCCACGATGTAGTCGAACTGCGCCTGAGCGTCGCTGCTCGAAACGCCGTTTGCAGGCGAGACGGGCGAAATCCGGATACCGGTGCGCGCGGCGCCGATCTCGTCGACGACCGCAGCTGTGACTTCCAGCATCAGACGGGCGCGGTTCACGACCGAGCCGCCGTATGCGTCCGTCCTGACATTGGCGCCGTCCTTGGCGAACTGGTCGAGCAGATAACCGTTGGCGCCATGGATCTCGACACCGTCGAAGCCGGCCGCGATCGCGTTCGCGGCTGCTTTCCGGAAATCGCGCACGATCCCCGGCAGTTCGTCGAGGGCCAAGGCGCGTGGCTCCGAGACATCGAAGAAGCCGTTGTTCACAAACGTCTTGGTCGCGGCCCGGATCGCCGACGGCGCGACCGGAGCCGCGCCGTTCTCCTGGAGATCGACGTGGCTGACACGGCCGACATGCCAGAGCTGCAGGAAGATCCGCCCGCCCTTGGCATGCACGGCGGTCGTGACCTTGCGCCAGCTGTCGATCTGGGCCTGGGAGTAGATGCCGGGCGTGTCCTGGTAGCCTTGTCCCTGCTGCGAGATCTGCGTGGCCTCGGAAATCAGCAAACCGGCCGACGCGCGCTGACCATAGTACTCCGCGGCGAGGTCGCTCGGCACGAAACCCGGGCCGGCGCGATTGCGCGTCAGGGGCGCCATCACGATCCGATTGGAGAGGATCAGCGAGCCGAGAATATAGGGCTCAAACAGGGTTTTGCGGGTCATGGGTCACCTTGGTTTGTCCCGCAGCGGCGGGCTCGCGCTCCACCGTCCGTAGCCTGACCTGCCCGGCCTAGCGTCTCTGCGACGCAAGGCAGGCTCGCTCACGTCATTCGGAATCTCGCCGGCCATGGGCTGATCCGCCGCGATCACGCTCGAAGCCGTGCCGAGCAGCGCGGACTCCACCATGTTCCATCATCCGCTGACGCGCCTTGCGGCGTGCTTCGCGACGGGTCTGCTGATCGCGGCCGTCGCGCTGATCGCCGTTGACCGGCTCGCGCCGATCGAACCGGCACTCAAGGTCGCCTGGCTCTGGCTCGGCGGCAACACAGCTGTCGCGGCCTCTCACATCCTTCCCGCGATCCTGCGGGCCTGATCGCGATCGGGCCCGCGCTCGACGCGGGCTCACCACCGAGCCTGCCGCACCGCAGGCGAATCTCCCCGGCCCGAAGCGGCCTCATCACCGAAGGAACGACCTCATGTCGAAACTATCGCTCGCAACCGCTGCGCTCGCCATGCTCGGCGCCTCGCAGGCATTCGCCCATATCACCCTGGAGACGCAGACCGCCCCGGTCGGCTCGACCTACAAGGCGGTGATCCGCGTGCCGCATGGCTGCAAGGGCGCGGCCACCACCAAGGTCCGCGTTCAGATCCCCGAGGGGGTGATCGCCGTGAAGCCGATGCCCAAGCCCGGCTGGACGCTCGAGACCGTCAAGGGCAAGTACGAGAAGGCTTACGACTACTACGGCACCCCGACCTCGGAAGGCGTCAAGGAAGTGGTCTGGAGCGGCGGCAAGCTGCTCGACGAGCACTATGACGAGTTCGGCCTGCGCGGCTATCTCACCACCGATCTCAAGGCCGACACGACGCTTTATGTGCCGATCGTGCAGGAGTGCGAAGGCGGCGGGGTCGAGCGCTGGATCGAGATCCCCGCCGCCGGCAAGGTCTCGGACGACTACAAATTCCCGGCTCCGGGCCTGAAGCTCACCCCCAAGAAGTGAACCGACCAGAGCGGCCGGGCCTCGCGCCCGGCCGCGAGGGACCTTTCATGGCATCTCGCATGGCCGCCTTCCTTCGCCTCACGCTCCCTCTGCTCTGTTCCATGGTCGTCGCACTGGCGACTGCAGGGCAGGCCTTTGCGCATGCTGCGTTGGTCTCGGCGTCGCCCGCCGATGGCGCGGTCGTGGCGACGGCTCCGAGCCAACTGGCGCTGAGCTTCAGCGAGCCCGTGTCGCCGCTGGTCCTGACGCTGATCGGTCCCGACGGCGCCAGCCGGACGCTGGGCCGTTACGCTCTTCGGGATAAGACGCTGGCGATCGAGCCGCCGGCCGGTCTCGGCGGCGGCACGCATGTCCTGAGCTGGCGCGTCGTTTCCGAGGATGGCCATCCGGTCGGCGGCGCGGTCGTGTTCTCGATCGGCGCGCCGAGCGCTGCGGCTCCGGTGGTGGAGCCCGCGTTCGATCCCGTCGTTCGCGCGGGGCTCTGGTTGGGAAAGCTCGGACTCTATCTCGGGCTGTTTCTCGGCGTCGGCGGGGCGGCCTTCGTTGCCTGGGTCGCGCCGTTGTCCGCTGGAGCCCGCAGGTTCTCCGCCGTGCTGATCGGCGTGGGTCTCATCGCCATTCCGCTCGCTTTGGCGGCGCAAGGGCTGGACGCTCTCGGGGCCTCGGCCGCGAGCGTCACGCAGATGCAAGTCTGGCGCACGGCTGCAAGCAGCAGCTTTGGCGTGACGGTGCTGATCGCCACGATCTCGCTCGCGGTGGGCCTAGCCTCCCTCGTCGTCCGCGCAACCGCCCGGACGGGTCTCGCCGCGACTGCGCTGCTGGGCGTCGGAGCCGCGCTCGCTGCCAGCGGTCATGCAAGCGCAGCATCGCCCCAGGCACTGATGCGGCCCGCCGTTTTCCTCCACACCGTTGGTGTCGCCCTTTGGGCCGGCGCGCTATTGCCGCTGATGGTCGCGTTGAGACGTGATGAAGCCGCAGGGGCGCTCGCTCGGTTCTCCAGGCAAATCCCCTTCATCGTCGGCGTGATCCTCGCCAGTGGCGCGGTCCTTGCCATCGTCCAGGTCGAGACGCCGGGCGCGTTGGTCGCAACGGCCTATGGCCGGGTGCTCCTCGTGAAGCTCGCCCTCGTCGCCGTCCTGTTCGGGCTCGCCGCCTGGAACCGCTTCCGACTGACGGCCCGAGCGGGATCGGGCGATGGCGGCGCGGTCCTGCAGATCCGTCGCATCATCGCGGCCGAGATCGTCCTCATGTTGCTGGTCTTCGGCACGGCGGCGCTCTGGCGCTTCACGCCGCCGCCGCGCGCGCTCGCCATGACCGCCAGCCAGCCGGCCTCGGTCCACATCCACACGCTCAAGGCGATGGCCGACATCGCCGTGACGCCGGGCCAGGTCGGGCCTGTGACGCTCGCGATCTCGCTGCTGAACGGTGAGTTCGGGCCGCTGCCGGCAAAGGAACTGCGCGTCGCGCTCTCCAACACTGTCGCCGGGATCGAAGCCATCGAGCGTCCAGCAGTTCTTGGGCAAGACGGCGTCTGGCGCATCGACGGGCTCAACCTGCCCGTTCCCGGCCGCTGGACCGTCGAGCTCGAAATTCTGGTCTCGGATTCGAGATGCTGCGCCTCAGCGAGACACTGGAGATCAGGCCATGACCGCGCCGGCCCTCCGACATTGCAACCCCATCCCGGACCGAAACCCAAGGAGCCGAATATGATTCCGTCTCTCAGAAATCTGCTCGCCGGCGCGGCGCTGCTCGCCTCGTCGCTTGCAGCGCTCGCCGCCCCAATCGAGATCACGGACGCGCTCGGACGCAAGGTCACCGTCGACCTGCCGGTCAAGCGCGTCGCGGTGAACTTCAACTTCGAGGAGTTCACCGCCGTCGCGGGCGTCGATGGCTGGAAGAAGGTCGTCGGCATCTCGCGCGGTCCTTGGGAGGGCTGGCGGCCGCTGATCTTCAACCGCTACAAGGCGGTGATCCCTAACCTCGCCGCCATGCCCGATTTCGGGTTCACCGAGGACAACAGCCTCAGCGCCGAGAAGATCATCAGCCTCAAGCCCGATGTTCTGCTGATGTCGGAATGGGGCTACACGGCCGCCACGACGCAGATGCAGCAGATCGAGGGGGCTGGCATCCCGGTCGTCGTGATCGACTACAATGCCCAGCTTCTGGAGCGCCATCTCGCTTCGACACGGGCGCTCGGCAAGGTCATGGGCGCGGAAGCCCGGGGCGAGGAACTCGCGAGCCTCTACGAGCGCCAATACAAGGATGTAATCGCCCGCGTCGAAAGGGCCAGTGCCGCCGGCGCCAAGCCGAAGAAGGTCTATGTCGAGCTCGGCCAGGCCGGGGCCGACACGGTCGGCAACACCTACAACAACACGATGTGGGGCAAGATCATCACCACGCTGGGGGCCGACAACATCGCCACCGGAAAAATCCCCGGCCCCTGGGGCCCACTCAACGGCGAGGCGGTGATTGCCGAGAACCCGGACCTGATCCTGATGGCCTCATCATCCTGGGTGGGCAGGCCCAAGGCGGTGCGCACCGGCTACGACATTCCGGAGGCCGAGACCCGCGCCAGCCTGAAGCCCTATGCCGAGCGTGCAGGCTGGGCCGATCTCAAGGCGATCAAGTCAGGCGACATCAACGCGATCGAGCACGGGCTGGCCCGCACGCTCTACGACTACGTGGCGATGCAGTATATCGGCAAGCGGCTCTATCCCGAGGCCTTCGCCGACGTCGATCCGGTCGCCTCCTTCAAGGCCTATCACGAGAAGTATCTGCCGATCGCCTATAGCGGCACCTGGATGCTGCCGTTGAAGCCGTGAACGCCTCGGCGTCCATCGCGGCGACGTACCGGCGGCTGTCGGTTCGGCGCGTCGCCGTCATCGCGATCGGCTGCGTCGGCCTGTTCGTCAGCTTGGTGCTAGACGTCGCGACGGGGCCGGCCTTCCTGCCGGTCGCTGCCGTCGCGAAATCCGTGTTCGGCCTGGCGCAGGATCGCACGGTGGATGCCATCGTCTGGTCGATCCGGCTGCCGATCGCCTTCGTCGCTCTCGTCGTCGGCGCGGCGCTTGGGCTCTCGGGCGCGATCATGCAGACGATCCTCAACAACCCGCTGGCGTCGAGCTACACGCTCGGCGTCTCGGCGGGCGCCGGTTTCGGGGCGGCGCTCGTCATCGTGCTCGGCGTCGCCATGCCGGTGCCCGAAGCCTATGGCATCCCGCTGATGGCCTTCCTCTTCGCGGCGATCGCCTGCGCCGGCGTCTACGGCATCGGGCAGGCGCGCGAGTCCTCGCCGGAGATGCTGGTGCTGGCGGGGATCGCGCTGCTCTTCCTGTTCCAGGCGCTGCTGGCACTGCTGCAGTTCGTCGCCTCGCCCGAGGCCCTGCAGCAGATCGTGTTCTGGCTCTTCGGTTCCCTCCAAAAGGCGACCTGGAGCAAGCTCTGGATCATCGCCGCGGTGCTTGTTCTCTGCATCCCTGTCCTCATCGCCGATGTCTGGCGCTTGACGGCGCTGAAGCTCGGCGACGAGCGGGCGCGGGGTCTCGGCGTCGATGTCCGGCGTCTGCGGCTGCGCTCCTTCGCCCTGATCTCGGCACTGACCGGCGTCGCGGTGGCATTCGTCGGCACGATCGGCTTCGTTGGGCTGGTCGCGCCGCACATCGCGCGTATCCTCGTCGGCGAGGACCAGCGCAGCTTCCTGCCAGCCTCGGCGCTCTATGGCGCGCTGCTGCTGTCGCTAGCCTCTATCGCCAGCAAGACCGTGCTTCCCGGCGCCATCGTTCCGATAGGCATCGTCACCTCGCTGATCGGCGTGCCGTTCTTCATCTGGCTGATCCTGCGCAACCGGAGGGCCTTCTGGTGAGGGTGACCGTCGAAGGCCTGAGCGTCCGCTACGGTGCGACGCTGGCGATCGAGAGCCTCGACCTCGTCGCCGAGCCCGGCGAGGTTCTGGCCGTCATCGGCCCCAACGGCTCGGGCAAGTCGTCGCTGGTGAAGGCCATAGCGGGACTGGTGAATCACATCGGCGCCATCGCGTTCGAAGGATCGCCTGCGAGGCCTGAGCGCATCGGCTACATGCCGCAGGATATCGGCGCCCGCACGGCCCTGACCGTGCTGGAGACGGTGCTGCTCGGACGTCTCGGCCGCCTGGGCCTGCGCGTCGGCTCGAATGATCTTGCCGCGGTCGAGGCGGTGCTGACCGAGCTCGACCTGATGCCGCTTGCGGCGCGCTATCTCGGCGAGCTCAGCGGAGGCCAGCGCCAGCTCGTCTTCCTCGCGCAGGCGCTGGCCTCCGAACCGACGCTGCTCCTCCTCGACGAGCCGATCAGCGCGCTCGACATCCGCCACCAGCTTGAAGTGATGGAGATCGTCCTGCGCATGACGAAGGCGCGCGGGCTGACGACGCTCGTCATCCTGCACGACCTCAACATCGCCGCCCGCTTCGCCGATGCCGTGATGGTGATGCGGCAGGGCCGGGTCGTCTGCTGCGGCAGGCCCGGCGACGTCATCGACGAAGGTATGGTCGCCTCAGTCTTCGGGGTGGAGGCAGCACTGTCGTCGGCGCCAGATGGGCGTCTCATCGTGACGCCGATGCGGGCTTTGTGAGCCAGTCAGAGAACTGAACAACACGGCTTTAGCGCCAGCGTCGCTGTCTCATCGCGCGATTGATCCGAAGTCTGGCTCTTATTCGGAAATAGCATGTTCGAGCCGCTGATATGGATCGAAGCGACCAAATCCGAAGGGCAGCTTCCCAAAGGTCGCTGAAGTTCTGATGCTGGCGCATTTCGCCCGCGAACGGCGAGGGCGCTTTTGGCGCATTTCGCTCGGACGAGCGAGCGAGGCTTGCGGCTTATCGCAGTAGTAGCGAATGTCCGCTTGCGGGCTTCAGAAAGAGCTGGCTCGGTTTGTCTGAACAGTTTGTGGGCTGTCTCTAGATGTTTCACCTTGCGCGGCCTCGTCGCGGAACTGGCCGGGCGTGGTCTGACCGTGGACTATCGGACAGTCTGGAGCTTCATCCATGACGCGGATCTAAGCTTCAAAAAAAAGCGTGCTGCCAAGCGAGCAGGATCGTCCTGACGTCGCGCGCAAGCGGGTGCGCTGGAAAGCCCATCAGGGCAAGATCGACCAGACGCGCCTCGTCTTCATCGACGAAACCTGGGCCAAGACCAACATGGCGCCGCTGCGCGGCTGGTGCAGGCGCGGCGAAAGGCTGAAGGCCAAGGTTCCCCACGCCATTGGAAAACGATGACCTTCCTCGCGGCGCTTCGTCGCGACCGCATCACCGCGCCCCGGGTGCTCGACGGGCCGATCAACGGCGAACTCTTCCGCCTCTATGTCGAGACCGAACTCGTGCCGACCCTGAAGCCGGGAGACATCGTCGTCCTCGACAATCTCGGCTCGCACAAGGGAGCAGCCGTCCGCAGCGCCATCCGGGCCGCCGGCGCGCGTCTGTTCTTCCTGCCGCCCTACAGCCCGGACCTCAACCCGATCGAGCAGGTCTTCGCCAAGCTCAAGCACCTCATGCGAAAGGCCGCAGAACGCACCGTCGAGGCAACGCGGCACCGCATCGGAACTCTGCTCGAAACCTTCTCAGCACAGGAATGCGCCGCATACCTCAAAAACTCAGGGTACGCTTCCAACTAAAATCTTCAGGCTCTAAGTGGATTTTGGCCCAGGTTATGCCGCAACCGGGATTGGCTGCAGCGCGTTGAAGTAGGCCTGATCGGGCGTCTGCCGTCCCAAGCTCTGGTGAGGCCTCCGGCCGTTGCAGAAGGCGAGATACCGGCCGATCGAGGCGCGCGCGTCGGATACGCTGGCGTAGGCGCGCAGGTAGACCTCCTCGTATTTGACCGATTTCCAGATGCGCTCGACGAAGACGTTGTCGGGCCAAGCGCCGCTTCCGTCCATGCTGATCTGGATGCCCGCGCCGCTCAGCAGGGCGGTGGACTCGCGGCTGGTGAACTGCGAGCCTTGGTCCGTGTTGTCGCGACAATGCCGTTGGCATTGCGCTGAGATATCCGGCTTGCCGAAGCGCGCAATGGCCTCCTCGACGGCATCGATGCAGAAGGCCACGTCCATGGTAATCGAGAGCCGCCAGGCCAGGACCTTGCGGCTGAACCAGTCTACGACGGCTGTCAGATAGACGAAGCCCCGCGCCATCGGGATGTAGGTAATGTCCATCGCCCAGACCTGGTTGGGACGCGTCACCGGCAGCTTGCGCAAGAGATAGGGGAAGATCTTGTGCCCCGGCGTCGGCTTCGAGGTGTTCGGTCGGCGGTACATCGTAAGCGCTGTCCCGTTGGACCTTTGCTGGAGCGGTCTGAGCGCCGATGTTTGAAGCCCCTGAGGGCTTCGACACATGACGATTTCAGAGCTTACGCTTAAATCCGGCGACGACGAGCCGGTTCGCCGGTTCGAGGTCTTCACTGGGACCGGGCGCCGACGAGACTGGTCGGACGACGACAAGGCAAGGATCGTGGCGGAGAGCTACGAGCCGGGAGCGACGGTAAGCGAGATTGCGCGCCGCCATGCCTTGTCTCCGCAGCAGTTGTTCGGCTGGCGGCGTCTTTTGCGGCGAGCGCCAGAGCCGGCATCGTCGCCCATGTTCGTGCCTGCGGTGGTCGATGCAACTCGTTCGGAACCCGAGACCGTGAAGCAGCCGGCCACGCGTCGTCGTCGCACTGTCGCCAGGCCGAGCGGCGGGATCGAGATTGAGATTGACGGCGTCGTAGTGCGTGTCGGAACCGGTGCGARCCCGAAGACGATTGCCGCGGTGATCGGCGCGCTGAAGGGCGGCTCGTGATCGGCCCGACCGGCGCGGTCCGCGTCATGATCGCGACGAAGCCGGTCGACTTCCGCAAGGGCGCGGAGGGTCTGGCCGCGCTGGTGCGCGAGAGCATGGGCGCCGATCCGTTCTCGGGCACGGTTTATGTGTTCCAGGCGCGGCGCGCCGACCGGATCAAGCTGGTTTACTTCGATGGGACGGGTGTCTGCCTGTTCTCGAAGAGGCTGGAAGACGGCAAGTTCCAGTGGCCCGCCATCGCCGACGGTGTCGTTCGGCTGACAGCGGCACAGTTGCAGGCGTTGCTCGAAGGCCTCGACTGGCGGCGCGTGCATGAACGGCGCGAGACGCGCGTCCCCATCGCGGCAAGT
>NZ_JBFUCS010000028.1:0-38769 GCF_056405115.1 Allobosea sp. P2_A10
CCGCAAAGCGCTCTCGCTCACCCCGAAATGCCGGGCCGCAGCCCGACGCGAATGCCCTGCTTCGACAAAACCCACGACGCGCGCACGCAAATCATCCGAATAGCTGCGACCCATGATCCACCTCCAGAAACGGTGAATCACAAAGCAGCCCTCAAGGGAATCCCACGATTCCAGTTTTCAGTCCGACGCTCTAGCTGCTGACACGTTCTGATCGAATGTCTTGCCTCGGAAGACGGCGGCGATTCGCTCGACGGGTTCGGCATGCGCTCACCAAGTGCAGCACTCAACTCGCGACGCTCTGTCAGGTTCTTCGGGGGAGACAGACTCCGATCCACGGCGCCCTCGGTAGGACCGGCGCTTGCGCTGGAAACCGGCTGCCTCGCATAGCGGGACCGTTCGCGGTTCTGAAAGCTTTGGAATGGAACCTGGCGGCGAAATGCGGCGTTTTCACTGTGCTTCCCCTCGTAAAACTTGCCCCGGCTACCTCGTCGGGGTAATTTTTTGAGCGTGGACGGCGAACCATCAGAGCCGTCGGGATGCCGTCCGACACCGTGTCCTGCGGAAGCCATATAGTGACGCAGTGATGGCGAAGGCGCTTCGAGTTGCCGTTTGATCTACCCAACAATTGTCCGCTGGCCACACGCTGACCGCCGTTAAATCGATTTGGAAGAACGCTCCGAAGCCCGAACAGCATGCGCGAGGAGGCCAGACACCTGCGCCTCGGTCAGCGTGATCTCCAGGCTGACGAGGCTGGAGACGACCTGCTGCGGCGTACGGCAGCCGACGACCGGAACGGTCGAAAACGGTACCCGAACCAGGGCTGCGAGCATGATCTGCGTTGGTGTCGCGCCGTGGTCTGCCGCCAGCACAGCCAGGTCGCCGGCAAGGGCGCGATTGTCGGCATTGTCGTAAAGCCGTGCGGTGGCGTCGTCGAGGCCAGCGGCCACCTTGTCGAAATAGCCTTTCGCCTGGGCCGAGTAGGGGACCGCCGCCATGCCCGTGCGCCGGTGGAAGGCAACCATGGCTGTATCCATGACATGAAGGTCGCCGGGTATCGTCTCGGGGTTGCGCCGCGCCAAGCTCCATTCAGATTGATTGGCGATAAAGCCCTGCCAGCCATGGCGGCGCGCGGCGGTATCGGCTTCTTCGAGGCGCGCGAGCGACCAGTTCGAGGCTCCATAGTGCCGCAGCAACCCCTCGTTGCGCAGGGCCTCCAGCGCGCCCAAGATTTCGGCGACCGGCCGAGCGGGATCGTCACGGTGCAAATAGAACAGGTCGAGCCGGCCGAGCCCGAGATTAGCGAGGCCGTCTTCCACATCCCGGCGCAACGATGCCGCATCGAGGCGTAAGACGGCAGGCGTGGCCAGTGGAGGATGCCCGCCCTTCGTCGCGACAACGATGCCCGGAGGGCGACGACTGGCGAGCCAGCGCCCGATTGTCTTTTCGCTCGAACTCATCTCGTTGCCGGCGATCCAGTCGGCATAGACATGCGCGGTGTCGATGAAATTGCCTCCGCCTTCGACGAAGGCGTCGAGCAGCGCGAAGGATTCGGCTTGGTCGAGGCCTCCGCCGAAGCGATTACCCCCGAGACACAACCTCGAGACCAGGAGTTCAGTGCCCGGCAGGATGATGCGCTGGTCCATCATCGGCCTTTTGCCTCGATCCCGGCCATCCGCTCGAAGCTCTCGAGTACGGAATAGATCTCGCGCTTACCGTCCCCCGCAGCCTGCGCCGCGGCCATGATCTGGCGGGCCGCCGACATCAGAGGCAGCGGGACATGGTCCTTGCGGGCGGTGTCGAGGATGATGTCGACGTCCTTGGCCGCGGTGTCGATGTCGGATGGCGGATTGTCGAAGCGGCGCTCCTTGAGAACCGGTGCCTTCAGCGTGAGCTGGCGCGAACCGAGCGGGCCGGCCTCCAGCACGTCGACCATGGTCTCGACCGAAAGTCCACCCTTCTGCCCGAACGCGAGCGCCTCGCCGATCATGGCCGAATAGGTTCCGACGATCAGGCTGTGCACCAGCTTGAGATAGGCGGCCGCCTCGCCGGCGCCGACATGCAGGACCTTGGCGGCCATCGCCTCGAAGACCGGCCGCGCCCGCGCAAAATCATCGGCTTCCCCCGAGGCGAAGAGCGTCAACCCCGCCGTTTCGGCCAGACCGATGCTGCCGGCGACCTTTGCGCAGAGATAACCGACGCCGGCTCCTTGCGCCGCGGCGGAGACCTCCGCGGAGGCCGCCGGCGATACAGTCGAGAGGTCGCAATAGAGGTGGCCGGGTCGCGCACCGCCTAGGACGCCCTGCTCGCCCAGCGCCACGGTGCGCAGGATCGTGTCGTTCATGATGATCGACAGCGTGACATCGGCTTGCGCGGAGGCCAGCCCGGGCGAGACGGCCGTCTCGCCGCCAGCCGCTGCTAGCGCCGCCAACCTGCCGGGATCGAGGTCACAGCCGATGACGGCAAAGCCGCCCTTCAGCAGATTGAGGGCCATCGGAAGGCCCATGCGGCCGAGCCCGATGAAGGCGATCTTTGTCATGGACAGGGTCCTTCACACTCTGCGTACATCTGGCGAGGCATCACGCGGCGAGCCAGCCGCGCAGGCTAGCCGCCACCCGTTCAGGTTGTTCGATCAGTGCGAAATGGCCCGCGCTGGGGATCACGGCCAAGGTCGCGCCGGGGATCAACGCTGCCATCTCGCGATGCACCTCGACCGAACACAACCGCTCGTCCTCGCCGCACAGGACCAGCACCGGCACGGCGATCCGCCCCAACCGCGGCCGGCTGTCGGCGCGATGGATCGCGATCTCGCTCTGCATGCGGAAGGCTTCGATCCCGACTGAACCGGACATCGCGGTGACGAGACCGCGCAGGATCTCGTCGGCGGACGCATCCTGCGAGACGTAGAGGGACCACAGTTTGTGCGTCGCATACCGGCCGACGCCGATCTGAGCCGCGCGGGCGACGGCGTTGCGCCTCGCCGTCCAGTTCGGCTCGGGATCGGGGCGCGCGGTGGTGTCGAGCAGCGCGAGCCGGGTGATGCGCTTCGGTTGCTGCGCGATCATTTCCATCGCGACGATGCCCCCGAGCGAAAACCCGGCCAGCGCGAATCGCGCCGGCAGGTCGTCGAGCAGCAGTCGCGCCATGTCCATGGCAGTCTCGGCGCGATCGAGCCGGGGTACGATCGTCGGGCGCGGAGGAAGCCTTCGCAGAACGGGCTCGAAGACGCGTGCATCGCAGAGCGTTCCCGGCAAGAGGACGAGAGGCTCGTTAATCGAGGCCCGATCCAGCGATTGCAGCCGAGCCGACACGGTGACCATTCCGCGCGCTCAGGCCGCCGCCCTGCCCCATAGCCGGCGCGAGGCGATCGCCGCGCCTTCGACCAGCGAGGCGAGCTTGGCGTAGGCAATGGGCGGATGCACTGCACCGAACCCGGCGAACGTGCCGAAGCCGCAATCGGTCCCGGCGAGCACGCGCTCGCGCCCGACGATGTCGGCGAAGCGTCCGATGCGCTCGGACACGAGCTCAGGGTGCTCGACGAAATTCGTGACGCTGTCGATCACGCCGGGGATCAGCACCTTGTCGTCGGGAATTTTGGTGCGGGCCCAGACGGCCCATTCATGGGCGTGGCGTGGATTGGATGCTTCCATCAGATAGGCCTGGGGCTTGGCGCTGAGGACGAGCCCGATGATCTTCTCAAGGGGAATGTCGTGGGTGTGCGGGCCCTCATAGTTGCCCCAGCAGATGTGCATCCGCACCTTCTGGGAGGGAACGTTGCGCAGCGCATGGTTCAGCGCCTCGACCTGCAAGGCGGCGTTGCGCAGGAACTCGGCATCGTCGACGTCGCGGAAACGGATGTGGCGGCCCATGGCGAGATCGGGGCTGTCGATCTGCAGGATCAGGCCGGCACCCACGATCATCTCGTATTCGGCGCTCATCGCATCGGCGAGCGCCCCGATATAATCTTCCTGGCTCTTGTAATGCGTGTTCGGCTGGAAGACGGCGACGACGCCGGGCGAGGCGGCGTTCATGAAGGCCTGCTTGGCGCCGGCTGCGGCGGCCGCTGTCTTGAGGTTGGCGATGTCCTTCTCAAGCGAGGACAGGTCCTTGACTCTGATCTCGCCGCAGCAGATCGGCCGGTGGTATTTCGGCGTCGCGCCGAGCCGCGACAGCCGCTCTTTGTAGTCGGGGAAATCGTCGAGGTCCTTGGGAACCGCGCGCGGCATCTCGCCGATCTCGAACCCGGTCAGGCGATGGCGGATATAGGTCGCATACGAGATCTTGCTCATCTCGCCGTCGCTGACGACGTCGAGGCCCGCCGCGACCTGCATCCGAACCACCTCGGCGACGGCCTCTGTCATCACCGCATCGAAGGTCTCGACCGAATAGGCCTCGCCGGCATCCTGGGCGAAGAGCTGATCGACGACATGCTGCGGGCGCGGGAGGCTCCCGACATGGGTCGTGAGGATGCGGTCCGTCGAGAGTTGCATGGGCATCGTCCTTATAGAGTCTCTGCAGCGTCTTCAGCGCGGCTGCGTCAGTAGCCGGTCTTCGAGACCGGGCCGCGCCCCGCCCCGCGGACCGCGGCGAGCGCATCCTTCGAGCCGCGCACCAGCAGGCTGACGTCGTTGCCGGGCGTGACCATCGAGAAGCCGTCGCCGACCCGTCGGGCCGCCGCCTCGCCCGAGGAGCAGAAGATGCCGGCGATCCTGCCGGCCGCCCGTGTCGCGCGGGCGAGGTCGACGATGATGCCGGCGACCTCGGGATCATCGGTTTCGGGCGCCGGCGCCTTGCCATAGTCGAGGCAGAGGTCGTTGGGGCCGACATAGATGCCGTCGAGCCCCGGCGTAGCCAGGATGGCGTCGGCATTGGCGACGGCAGTGCGCGTTTCCAGCATGGCGAGCGTGACGATCTCGTCATTGGCCTTGGCGAAATAGTCGGCGCCGCCATAGAGCAGCCCGCGCGCCGGGCCGAAGGAGCGCTGGCCGACCGGCGGATAGCGGCAGTAGGAGACGAAGGTCGCCGCCTCCTGCGGCGTGGAGACCATTGGGCAGACGACGCCATACGCGCCAGCGTCGAGCAACTGCATCACCAGCGCGTAGTCGTTCTTTGAGACGCGCACGAGCGGCACGGCCGGCGTCGAGGACAGGGCCTGCAGCATCGGCACGGCGGCGTCGAAGCCGATCATGCCGTGCTGAAGATCGACCGTGACGCTGTCATAGCCCTGATGTCCCATCACCTCGGCGGAATAGGCAGAGGGTATGGCGAGCCAGCCGTTGACGATGGGCGTTCCGGCCTTGGCGAGTTCGCGCAGACAATTGGGGCGCATCAGTTCTTGCCCATTGCGTAGGCCGGCAGCAGGTGCGTCGGCGCGATGAAGCCGCTCTTGTCGAGCCCGCGGCCCGCCGCCTCGACCTGCTGGATCACGTCGGCCGCCCATTCGGGCAGCTTGCGGCCGTCGCCGGCGGTGATCACGACGATCTCGGCCTCGACGTCGGACGCGTTGGCGATGCTGCGCCAGGCATCGGCGGGAATAGATGCTGTGTCCCAGGCGTCGAGATGCATCCCGACTTCCTCGCCCGGCGCGTTCAAGGTCACGTCGATGCTGCCGGCGAATGCCATCAGCACTTGCTTTTCCTTGAGGCGGAAGCGCGAGACCGACTGGCCCGGCGGCAGCTTTAGCCATTCGATCGAGAACCCGTGCGGGTTGGTGATTTTCGGCGCGTGGTTGCGGTCCTGACTGATGCCGTAGCCGATCACCGGAGCCATCTGGCTCTTGTGTCCGTCGAGGCAGCTGTCGAGCAACGCCTCGGGCGACCACGCGCGCTCGACTTTCTTGACGATGCGCTGGCTCATCTCCGCGACGGAATATCGCCGCAGCTTGGCGATCTCCTCGGGCGGCATCGGCGTGATCAGCTCCGCCGCATCGGGCGTCGGGGCGCCCTTCTCCGTGTCGATCAGCATGTTCTCCTTCGACAGATACAAGCCGTATTGCGCAGCCCCGTTCAGGATCGAGGGATGCCAGATGATGCCGCCGGTATCGTCGCCACCTAGCGCGGTGAAGAGCCAACCGTCGTCTGGGCCGACATTGGTGAAGCCGCGGAAGATCCAGGTCGGGATCGAGGCGATGTCGCCGGCCTCTCCGACGATCTCGCCGTCGTCGCCGTTGGGGCCCCAGCGGAATTTCCAGGCGCCCTTGAAGCAGAGGAAGACCTCGGCCGTAAAATGGATGTGGAGATTGTTGGTGATGCCGTTGGGCATTGCGGCAGCGCCGACATTGAAGCCGTGCGGCTCGCGCAGGTTGATGACTTGGTCGGCGCTGGAGGTGACGCCAGGACCAATCAGCGAATAGTTCTCCTTGAGATGCGAGCCCGGCGTCTTGCAGTCGATGAAGGCGACGGAGCAGGAGACGTATTGCGAGCGCTTGATCAGGCGCTCCTGCGCCTGCGCGGCGGTGACGGAGATATCGGTCATATCGCAAAATCCTTCTTCATCTCAAAGCCTGATGCGGTCCTCGGAGGCCGCGTCGAACAGATAGGCGCGCTCACGATCGAAGCTGATGCCGACGCGGTCGCCAATGCCGCAGCGAAAATGCCGGTCGGCGCGGGCGGAGAACTGTTTGCCGGCGAGCGTGACGGTGACGAGCACGGACTCGCCGGTGAGCTCGAAGGCGTAGACCGGCGCATCGAACAGGCCGGCGCCGGCCGCAACCACAGAAACGTCCTCGGGCCGCACCCCGAGCACCACGCCCTCGCGCGTTCCGCCGCMAAGACCAGATTCGACAAGATTCGGCACGGCGAGGTCGCCGCCGCGGAAGGTACCGTCGTCGAGCCGGCCCTCGATCAGGTTCATGCTGGGCGAGCCGATGAAGCCCGCGACGAAGAGATTGGCCGGATCGTTGTAGATCACCTCCGGCGCGGCGAGCTGCTTGATCACGCCCTTGCTCATCACGGCGATACGCGTCGCCAGCGTCATCGCCTCCATCTGGTCATGGGTGACGTAGATCGTGGTGATGCGCAGCTCGTGATGCAGGTGCTTGAGCTCGGCCCGCATGGTAACGCGCAGTTTTGCGTCGAGATTGGAGAGCGGCTCGTCCATCAGGAAGACGCGCGGCGTCCGCACCAGCGAGCGTGCGAGCGCGACGCGCTGGCGCTGGCCGCCGGAAAGCTGGCCGGGCTTGCGGTCGAGATAGGGGCCGAGCTCGACCTTGGCCGCGGCGGCATCGACCATGCGCGCGATCTCGGACTTGGAATGCCTGCGGACCTTGAGCGGATAGCCGATATTGTCGCGCACGCTCATATGCGGGTAGAGCCCGTAGTTCTGGAAGACCATGGCGACGTCGCGCTCGCGCGGGGCCATCTCGTTGACGAGATCGTCGCCGATCCAGATCTCGCCGTCGCTGGGCTCCTCCAGCCCGGCGACCATGCGCATCGTCGTGGTCTTGCCGCAGCCTGACGGGCCGAGCAGCACCAGGAACTCCTGGTCGTCGACGGTGAGGTCGAGATCGCGCACGCCGACGAAATCGCCCCATCGCTTGCTCACACCCCTGAAATTGACGCCGGCCATAGAGGCTCCTTGAGGTCGCTCAGCGCACCGCGCCGAGATTCATGCCCTTGGTGAAATGGCGCTGGATCATCATCGACAGGAAGAACATCGGGATGGTGATGATGATGCCGGTGGCGGCGATCAGCTCCCAGACCGGACCACGCTCCAGCACGAAGGAGATGATGCCGACGGGCAGCGGCACGACCTTCTGCCGCGAGAGCAGATAGCCGAACAGAAACTCGTTCCAAGTGATGATGAAGCAGAAGATCGCGGCGGTCAGGATGCCCGGGCGCGCCATCGGCACGACGATGTCCCAGATCACGCGGCCACGACTGGCGCCGTCCACGATCGCGGCTTCTTCCGTCTCCATCGGGATCGCGTCGATGAAGCCCTTGATCGTCCAGATCGCATAGGGGAGCACGATGGCGAGATCGACGATGATGAGCGCGGCATAAGTGTCGAGCAGGCCGAGATTACGGAACATCACATAGAAGGGCAGCACGATCGTCACCGCCGGAATGAACTGCGTCAGCAGAATCCACTGGAACATCGCCCGCTTCAGCGGGAAGGCCAGCCGCGAGAAGGCATAGGCCGCGCAGACCGCGATCGGGATGGCGACGATGACGGTCGAGACTGCGATGATTGTGCTGTTGAGAACCTTGTCGGCGATGCCCCAGCGTTCGTCAAAGACCTCGCGGAAGTTCTCCAGCGTCGGCGAAAACCACAGCGTGTAGCGGTAGACGTCGGGCGGGCTCTTGAAGGCCGTCAGCACCATCCAGACGATGGGGAACAGGATCAGCGCCGCCACGCCGAGCAGCACGCCGTTTTCCAGCGCCTTGAGGAGTTTGCGCTTGCGCTGCTTGGCGGTACGCCGCGCGGCTGCGCTGGCAGTGGCGACCGGAGCCGCAACAGGTTGCGTAATCGCGCTCATGACGGCTTGAACGCGAAGCGCATATAGGACAGCGAGAGCAGGAACAGGATCGCAGTTAGCACATATGCGACCGCAGCGGCGTAGCCGAAATCATAGTCCCTGAAGCCAATATGATAGGCGAAATAGGCCAGCGTCGTGGTCGAGCGGCCGGGCCCGCCCGCCGTCATGGTGACGATCGAGTCGAAAACCTTCAGCGCGAAGACCGATTTCAGGATCACCGCGACAATCAGTACGGGGGCGAGCTGCGGCAGCGTGACGTCGCGAAAGACGCGCCAGTTGTTGGCGCCGTCGATGCGCGCGGCTTCTTGTGTCTCCGGCGGGATCGATGCGAGGCCGCCCATCAGCATGAAGGTGAAATACGGCGCCCAGTGCCAGACATCTGCCGAAATCAGCGCCGCCATCGCCAGCGTCGGGCTGGCGAGATAGTCGACATTGTGCATGAACGGCAGCACCGACGAGATCGAGCGGGCGAAGGCACCATACTCGGGGTTCAGCATGAAGCGCCAGGAGATGCCGATCAGCGCAGGGCTCATCGCGAAGGGCAGGATGATCAGCGTGCGCACCAGGCTCTGGCCGAAGCCGGCGCGCAATAAGAGGATAGCCAAGCCGAGCGCCGCCAGCACGGTCAACGCGACATCGAGCACCACGAACGACGCCGTGACCCGCATGACCGTCCAGAATTCGGGATCGAACTGGAACGCTTCCTGGTAGTTCTCCACACCGACGAAGCGCCCGAGCTCGAGACTCTTCGCCAGGTTCAGGACATGGAAGCTCGTCCAGAACGAGCTCAGCATCGGATAGACCGTGGTGAAGGCCACGAGCAGGAAGGCCGGCGCCAGAAGCACGATCGCGAGCTTGCGGTGGTTCATGGCGCCGGTATTCCCGAGCCCGTCGATGCGGTCAGGTTCAGCATCCCGATACCGTTCCGTCAGCCGCCGCGCTTGATTACGCGGGTCGCCTGTGCGGCCGCCGCGTTCAGCGCATCGGGGATGGTCGCGCCGCCAGTGACGATGTTCGACATCGCCGCAGACAGGATATCCACCACCGGGAGGAACTCCGGCACGTTCGGAATCGCCTTTGTCGTGGTCTCCAGCGCCTTGGCTGCGATCGCGTGCATACCGTTGAAGCGGGCGTTGACCTGCGGATCGCGCAGGTTGTCCCAATGCACGCAGACGACGTCGTTCTCGTTTGGATCGACTAGGATCGACTTCTCGATCTCAGCCGAGGAGATCCAGTCGAGGAATTCCATCGCCGCGTCGCGGTTCTTGGTCTTGCCGTTGAGGCCGTAGATCCAGTTGTTGGTGTAGGTGGTCGAGCCCTTGCCGGGGTAGGAGGGCAGCGGCACGAAGCCGACCTGTTCGGCTTTGACGCCGGCATCGGGCAGCTTGAGCCGGTTGTAGACGTGCCACCATACGGGCACCATCCCAGCCCTGCCCTGGAAGAAATAAGTCGACGAGTCCGACTCGTTGAAGGAGGCCGCTCCGGCCGGCGTCACCTTATATTTCAGGATAAAGTCGGTGTAGTCCTGCGTCGCCTTGATGCCGGCGGCGCTGTTGAAGATCGGCTTCATCTTGTCGTCGAACAGGTCGCCGCCGGCGCCCCACAGGAAATTGTACCATACCATCAGGTTCTGGCCGTCGGCCTTGCCATAGGGGATGGTGACGCCGGCGATGCCGGGGTTCTGCTCCTGCACCTTCTTGGCGGCCTCGACCATCTCGTCCCAGGTCTTGGGCGGCTGCAGGCTGGCCTTCTCGAACAGGTCCTTGCGGTACCAGAGCAGCTGGATGTGACAGCGCACCGGCAGGCCATAGGTCCCGGTCGGAAACACTCCCGAGGCGACGAAGGGCGCCGGGTAGCGCTTCATGTCGATCTTGCGCGCGGCGAGGTCCTTGTCGATCGGCGTCAGATACTTGTCGACCAGCGGCGGGATCCAGACATCCATTGCGGTGACGAGGTCGAAATCGTCAGAGCCACCGACCATTTCCGCCGTCAGGCGTTCGCGCAGCGCGACGAAGGGCACATAGACATAGGTCACCTTGATGCCAGTGGCGTCGGCGAAGGCTGCAACCTTCTTGGCGTGCGCGGCGAACTGGGTCGACTGGACGGCGAGGATTTTGACTTCCTTGCCGGCGAACGGCTTGCCAGGTGTCACGCCGGCGTAGGCAGAGGGGCTGCCGACTAGGCCTGAAGCGGCGATTGCCGCCGCCCCGCCCAGCACTTCACGACGATTGACAGCCATGTCTGCTCTCCCCTTGTTTTGAATTCGAATACAGCCAAACACTCTTTGACTTCGAAATCAATCGCGCTTGGCGAAAATTCGATGCTGCAGCGCGACATCGCTTCAAATGTGATCTCGGCGCTGAAAAATGCTTGTAATAGGTCGATCTAGATGGTCATCATAATGCAGGATCGCATCATTCACTCTTGCAGCCGCAGTCAAAATCAATGATCGAAACGACCTTTAACGCTAGCGATATGTCAGGTCGACCGCTGTCGCGGGCGACCTCCTATGACGTCGCCAGACTGGCCGGTGTCTCGCAATCGGCGGTCTCGCGTGCCTTTCGCGACGGCGGCTCGATCTCGCCGGTGACCCGCGCCAAGGTCGAGAAGGCGGCTGCCGCGCTCGGCTATTCGCCGAGCCAGATCGCGCGCTCGCTGATCACCCAGCGCTCGCGCATGGTCGGCGTTGTGATGACGGAGCTCACGGCGCAGAACTACCCCGACGTGCTGCGTTTCCTCAGCAACGAGATCCAGGCGACCGGCAATCGCATGCTGCTCTGCACCGTGCCGCAGGACCGCGAGGCCGCCGCCGGCGCCTCGGACCTGCTCGCCTTCCAGGTCGATGGCATCATCTCCAGCGCGCTCCTGCCGCGTGAGACGCTGGAGGCTTCCGAGCGCCAGAACGTTCCGGTCGTGCTCTATAACCGCGCGCCGACGAGCCATCTCGCTTCCTCGGTCGCCTGCGACCATCCCCTCGCCATGGACGCGCTCGTCGCGCATCTCGTCGAAGGCGGCCTCGGCCGCGCCATCTTCGTTGCTGGGCCAGAGACCGCTCCGGTCAGCAACGACCGGCTGCTCGGACTGCGCAACGCCTTTGGCTCACGCGGGCTCGCATTGGAGCGGGTGCTTCACGGCGACTATTCCTACGAGGGTGGCCGCCGCCTCGCGCTCGACCATCTCGCCGGCCCTGATCGGCCAGATACGGTGATCTGCGCCAACGACGCCATGGCACTCGGCGTGATGGACGCCTTCCGCTTCGACCTCGGTTTGAGCGTGCCGGACGACGTCGCTGTCGCAGGCTTCGACGATGTCGCGCAGGCGAGCTGGCCGTCCTATGCGCTGACGACCTTGCGCCAGCCGGTTCGCCGGATGACGCAGATGAGCGTGCGCTTGCTGATGGAGCAGGTCGCCGGCACGGCCGCCGGCGGCGAACGCCGGCTGATGCCCGCCGAGCTCAAGCTGCGCGCATCGACGCGGTAATCGCCATCGCCCTGATCCCGCCGACTGTTCGCCCGACTGGAGCGCGCCTGCCGTGACTTATACCATTGCCCACTACGACACCGTGCCGGACTTCATCTACGGCATCACCCGAGAGATCTGGGAGGATCGCGGCATCGGCGAGAAGCTGCAAAAGTATTATGCCGCCGATTGCCTGGTGCGCGCCGCGACCGGGCTCGCTGCCGACAACCGCGACGTCACCGCCCAGACCCTGCAGACCCTGCACCAGTTCCCTGACCGCCAGCTCATTGGCGAGGATGTTATCTGGCAGGGCTATGAGGACGGCAGCTTCCTGTCCTCTCACCGACTGATCTCGGTGATGCGCCATGAGGGTGCTGGCATCTATGGTCCCGCCACCGGCCGGGTGGTTCGCTCCCGCATCATCGCCGATTGCTGGATCGTCGATGGCCAGGTCAAAGAGGAATGGCTGGTGCGCGACCAGTCGGCCTTCGCGAGATGCATGGGGCTCGACCCGGTCGAGATGGCCAAGGACATGGTGGCGCGCGATCTGCGCCGCTTCGCCGCCGTCGCCTTCTTCACCCCCGAGCGCGACAAGCCAAGCCTCTACAAGGCCGAGATCCAGACGGGGCCGGAGGTCAACGCTTACGTCGCCGGCTGGAAACAGATCTGGGACGTCAAGGAAACGGCCGCGATCCGCGATCTCTACTTCCATGGCGCCAATGTGATGGTTCCTGGCGGCGAGGCCCTTTCGGGCCATTCCGACGTGGATCGCTTCATCATCGGCTATCTCGCTTCCTTCCCGGACGCGACACTTAAGATAGAGAGCGCTATCGTCAACCGCGATCCCGGCCAGCCGGTGCGCGTCGCGCTGCGCTGGGCGCTCAGCGGAACCCATGCCGGCTATGGCCGCTTCGGCGAGCCCTCGGGTGCGCCGGTCTACGTCATGGGCCTCAGCCACGCCTACATCGTCCACGGCAAGGTGACACAGGAATGGATCGTCACCGACGAGGTCACAATCTGGAAGCAGATCTTTGCCCATCGCGAGAGCAAGGCGGGCGGGCGGACATGACGGACCCAGGCGCTCTCGCCGATCTCGATCCGGCCGCCTTCGAGCCCTATCGCGATCCCCGCGACTTCATCCTGAGCTGGACGGATGCGATCTGGATCGATCGCGGCCTCGGCCGCCTCAGCGAGCACTATGCGGGCGACGTCAAAGTCCATACCGCCTATGGCGAGACCTATGACTGGGACCATGTCGTCAACAACTCGCTGCAGAAGTTCGCGGCGTTTCCCAATGCCGGGGGTGGGCTCGGTGAGGACGTGATCTGGGAGAGCCGCGGCCGCAACGGCTTCATCTCCTCGCATCGCACCATCAAGTCCGGCACCCATACCGGCTACTGGACCTACGGCCCCCCGACGGGCAAGCACTGGGTCTCGCGCACGATCGCCCATTGCCTGGTCGTCGACAACAAGGTCAGCGAGGAGTGGCTGGTGCGCGACGAGTGGGCGGTGCTGGAGAATCTCGGCCTCGATCCCTTTCGCATCGCCGCCGAGCTTGCCGAGTCGAGCCCAGTGCTCGGCGAGGCGATGCGCCTTCGCGGCGACACCGGCGCCTTCGCCGGATGCATCGAGAATGCGGCGCTGAAAGGTGTGTCGGGCGAAAGGCCGCGTCGCTTCCAGCGCGAATGCGCTCTGGTCCAGGGCATTTTCGACGAGGTCTGGAACCAGCGCCTGTTCAACCGCGTGCCGCATTATTTCGATCGCAGGATCGTCTGCCAGACGACGCGGATGCGGCGTACGCAGGGTATAGACCCCTACCAGATCGAGGTGATCAACCTTCTCGCCAGCTTTCCCGACTTCAAAGTCGAGGTTCGCGACATCGTCGTGCTCGACGGGCCGGAGATCGGCCTGCGCGTCGCGGTCCTCTGGCTGCTGCGCGGGACCTATAGCGGTGTCCCGACCTACGGGCCGATCACCCGCACGCCCGTAAACGTTCTCGGCGCCAGCCATTTCGAACTCAGGGACGGCAAGATCCTGCGCGAGTTCAGGCTCGTCGACGAGATCGCCATCCTCGCCCAGATTCACGCCGGCCGGCTCGCGGCAGCCAAGCCCTGACCCCATCCGCTCGACAGGACCCACCCGATGCAAGACCAACTCGAAGGCCTGAAACCCTCGGCCTATGCGCCCTATGGCAATCCGCGCGAATACATCACCAGCTGGACCGACAAGATCTGGATCAGTCGGGGCTTAGGCCATCTGCGCGACCATTATGCGCCGGGCGTCAAGGTTCACACCGCCTATGGCGAGACCTACGGCTATGACGACGTCATCCGCAACTCGATCCAGAAGATGGTCGCCTTCCCCAATCGCGGCGGCGGGCATGACGACGTGATCTGGGAGCGGCGCGGCGACAACGGCTTCGTCAGCGCCCACCGCGTGCTCAACAACGCGACCCATCTCGGCCCCTGGACCTATGGTCCGCCCACGGGCAAGAACTGGGTCAATCGCGGCATGGCGCATTGCCTGGTGCAGGACAACAAGGTCGTCGAGGAATGGGTGATCCGCGATGAATTCGCGGTGCTGCAGGATCTCGGCATCGATCCGTTCGTCATCGCAGGCGAACTCCTGAAGAAGTCGCCGGTACTCGGCACGGCGATGGACGCGCACGGAAGCCCGGTCTTCGCCGGGCGGATCGCCGATCCGATCAAGGAGGGCATCTCCGGCCCGCGGCCCGACCGATACCGGCGCGAATGCGAAATGATCCTGGAGATGTTCGAGACCGTCTGGAACGGTCGCTTCTTCGACAAGCTCACGGACTATTTCGCCGACACTTGCGTCTGCCAGACGGTGCGTCTGCGCCGCGTCATGGGCATCGCACCATTCCAGATCGAGATCATGAGCTTGCTCGCGGCCGTCCCGGACGGGCAGATCGAGGTGCGCGACATCTCGGTCCATGAGTCACCTGATCTCGGCCTGCGCATCGGCGTGATCTGGCTGTTGCGCGGCACCTATAGCGGCACGCCGCTCTACGGGCCCGCCAACAAAGCGCCGCTCAACATTCTCGGCTCCTCGCATTTCGAGTTCCGTCAGGGCAAATTGGTGCGCGAATGGCGAATTTTCGATGAGATCGCCATGATCGCGCAGATCCTCGCCGGCAATGGCGGCAATGCCGCGGCGGCCGGATGACCGCAGTCTCAGGCACGGGCGAAGATCCGCGCGATCGTCTGGCGCTCAGCCGTCTCGCGCAACGCCAACATCAGCAGGAGGCGCGCTTTCTGCGGGCTGAGCGAGCCGGCGGGAAGCGTGCCGTACTCTTCGTCGATCTTGCCGACGGAGACCGCACCACTGCCGACGCGGCTCGACCGCACCACGATGACGCCGGCCTCGCGTGCCTTGGCCAGCGAAGGCTTCAGGGCCTTGGGCACGGAGCCGTTGCCGGTGCCGGCGAAGACGATGCCGGCCGCACCATCGGCGATGGCAAAATCGAGGAAGGCCGGGCTCATCCCGAGATGGCAGGCGATGATCTCGACGCGCGGGAGGTCCGCCGCCTGCTCCGGATCGAAACGCGGCCGGTCGGAAGACGCGGCGTGCCCGAAAAACGCAATCTCGCTGCCAGTGATCGCACCGAGATGGCCCTGCTCGACGGCACGAAAGGCGTCCGGTGCCGAGGTGTGCATCTTGGAGACGAAGCGGGCCGCGCCGATCCTGTCGTTCATGCAGACCAACACGCCCTGCCCGGCGGCCGAAGGCGAGGCCGCGACGCGCACGGCATTGAGCAGGTTGAGTGGCCCGTCGGCGCTGATCGCGGATGCCGGCCGGGCGGCTCCCGTGACGACGACGGGCGCGCCCGGCTCCAGCAGCAGGTCGAGCAGATAGGCGGTCTCTTCCAGCGTGTCGGTGCCGTGGGTGACCACGACGCCTTCGGTCGAGCCGCTTGCGCGGATGGCCGCGATTCGGCGGGCCAGCGCCAGGACCATCTCGACTGGAACGTCGTGGCTGGCGAGATGCGCGAAGGTCTCGACCGTGACCTCGGCGGCATCGGCGAGCATCGGGACCGCATCGAGCACGGGATTGCGAGCCGGATCGAGCTCGTAGATCGTCGTCGCGGCGGCCGTGGCGCCGATCGAAGCGATGGTGCCGCCCATGGTCAGGATGGCGATACGTGGTCGCGACATGCGCGTCTGGCCCTTCTCGGCAGCACAGGTGCGGCCAGCCATAATCGTGCTGTGCATTCGAATGCAAGAGCGCCGCGAAGCTGTCCTGCCGACGCAAAATGCCCGAGCTCGGTACCGGCATCCCCTGGAGGCAGACCATGACGTCATTGCTTCGCGCCGATGTGGCGGTTGTCGGCCTGGGGGCCATGGGTGCGGCCGTCCTGTACCAGCTCGCCCGCCGCGGCGTCGACGTCGTCGGCATCGATCGTTACGTGCCGCCGCACGAATGGGGTTCCAGCCATGGTGAGACGCGCATCACCCGCTGCGCGGTTGGCGAAGGGATCGACTACGTGCCTTTCGCGCTGGCTTCGCACAGGATCTGGCATGAGCTTGAGGGTCTGACTGGCGAGACGCTGCTCGACACGTGCGGGTGCCTGATCATGGCCTCGAGCGACCGCGCCGCCATCCATCATGGCAAGACCGACTTCGTCGGCCGCTCGATCGATAGCGCTCGCGCGGCCGGCATCGCCCATGAGGTGATCGACGGCGAGGAGGCGATGCGCCGTTTCCCGCAGATCGAGCATGCGGAGGGGGCTCGCGGCTATTTCGAGCCGTCGGGCGGATATGTCCATCCCGAACGCTGCATCGCCGCACAGCTGACGCTTGCCCACAGCGGCGGCGCCCGGATCGTGAGGGCGCAGGTCGAGTCGGTCTTCCAGAATGCCGGCGTGGTGCGGATCGTGACCGGCGGCGAGATCATCGAGGCGCAGCGCGTCGTCGTGGCGGCGGGTGCCTGGACGGCTACGCTGATGGGCGCGCCGTTCGACCGGCTGCTAACCGTTAGCCGGCAGGTGCTGCACTGGTTCCCTGTCGACGACGCGAGCTACGCTCCGGGGCGCTTCCCGACACTGATCTGGATGCATGGCGACACGACGGAAGACTATTTTTATGCCTTCCCCTCCATCGACGGCACCGGCCTGCTCAAGGCCGCTACCGAGCAATATGGCATCGCCACGACGGCCGAAACCGTCGATCGGGAAGTCGCACCGGCGGAAGCTGCGGCGCTGTACCGGATGCATCTGGCGCAGCGGCTCGGCAATGTCGGTGCGCAGGCTGCGAAATCCGCCGCCTGCCTCTACACTGTTACGCCGGATTCCGGTTTTATCATCGACCGGCACCCCGAGATGGACCGCGTCAGCGTGATCTCCGCCTGTTCCGGGCACGGTTTCAAACATTCGGCCGGCATCGGCGAGGCGATGGCGAAGGAACTCTGCGGCGAAGCGACGGCGCCGTGGCCCGAGGCCTTCCGGCTCGCGCGCTTTTCACAGGCCAGAATATGACGGCGTACTCAACTCCAGCCGCGTCGATGATGCAGAACATGCCCGATGAGTTTTTGGGCGCGACATTGACCCACATATCCAAGTCCACCTGCCGAGACTGCTGATCGACGGCAGCCACACTTTTGGGAGCGATCAGAATGGCCATCGAAGGCTTCGATCCGCGTTGGCGGGATTTCCCGGATTATATCATCGGCATCACCAAGGAGATCTGGGAGGATCGCAACATCGCGACGCTTCACCAGTATTACGCCGACACGATGCCGGTGCGCTCGCCCGGGTCACTCGTCATCGGAAACAGGAACGTCATCGCGGCGACCCTCGCGACCCTTGCCGAATTTCCCGACAGGGCGCTGCTGGCCGACGACGTGATCTGGTGCGGCAATGCCTGCGACGGCTTTCTGTCGTCGCATCGCTCGGTCTCAATGGGCACGCATTCGCGCGACGGCATCTACGGCAAGGCGACCGGCAAGACCGTACGCTACCGCGTCATCGCCGACTGCGCTGCCCGCGACAATCAGATCTTCGACGAATGGCTCATCCGCGACCAAGGCGCGATAGTGCGCCAGATGGGGTGGGAGCCTAAAGCCTATGCAGCGGATCTGATCGAGCGCGAAGGTGGCCCGGAGCGCTGCATCAAGCCGTTTACGCCGGAAATGGACGTCGATGGCGGCTATCGTAGCAGAGGCAACGACCATCCCGTCGGCCAGCGTTACGAGGCGATACTGCTCGCGATCATGTGTGCCGATCTGGCTGTCATCCCACGCGAATACGATCGCGCCGTTCAGTTGGCGCTGCCCGGCGGCACAGCTGGATACGGCGCTGCCGACGCCGATCGGTTCTGGCTCGGCCTGCTTTCGTCCTTTCCCTCAGCGAAGTTCGAGATTCATCACCGGATCGGCCGCGATGATCCCGAATTCCCTCCGCGCGCCGCAATTCGCTGGTCACTGACCGGGACACATGATGGCTGGGGAGCTTTCGGTGCACCAACAGGTGCGCCAGTGCACGTCATGGGCATCAGCCATGCCGAATTCGGTCCCTGGGGCCTGCGCCGCGAATATGTGCTGATCGACGAAACGGCGATCTGGAAGCAGATCCTTTTGAAATGTGGATAGGACGTGGACTAAAGATGTCCGGCTCTCATCCCAGTAAGCAGCGATTTTCCCTTAGTTGGATCAAAAAAGTTTACTGTATCCAAATCGTCGAGAAATTTTCGTTTGGATTATCAGTAGGCGTTAATGCCCAAATATCTTCTTAGATCGGCAATGATTGGATAGGTATCTGTTCTAAAATGGAATTAATCCACAAATTTCCGGGCAGTTCTGCGTTTTGATTGTGAGATTTCGAAGGCAGTCATTCCTGGCCTAAATACACTAATCGAAACTTAGCGATGGCCGACATTACGACATACCAAGTACTTCGTAGAGCATTGTGTCTATCGCGGGAGGAGATTGCGGTCGTTCTTGATCTCGCTGTCGGGTCTGGGCTGCTAAAAAAACTGCAGTACGATAACGCGCCGCGGACGATATTTCAGATGATCGGCCCGCCTATTTAGGCGACAGGACTGCAGAGCGTCGAAAACTTTGGCGTCGAGGCTATGGCCCATAGGCTTTCTGCTGCATGATCGCGGCACCGGTTCGCGTTCTGAAGCCAACGGCTCAATCGAGATTCCGCTAGGCACCCGCGCTTTGGACCCTACCGACGTGCCTATACTTGCGGTACTCTTTTTGGGCAGGACGGTCGAGATCGTCGAACACCGTCCACATAAGGGGCAACGCCGGGATGAACGAGGCGATTGGAGACGCTGCGAACCCCGGGCCGGCACGGGAGGGCGCAATGACGCCTGTGCGCCCGTCAACGGCGAAACGGGGAAGCGTCGTTTCCACTTTACCGAGCAGCGATGTCGGTACCGTAATTCTACACTGGGTCTCGGTGATAGCGGTCGTCACGAGCTTGGTTACGGGCATTAGGATCTCGGCCGAAGCGCTGGATGCCGTCGTCTCGAAATGGATGGAGCCCGTCCTGCCGCAAGGCGAGATCTGGAGCGTCCATATCTGGGCCGGTCTCGCGCTGTTCGGCACGTCCACCGCCTACCTGATCTACATGGCGACCAGCGGGCTGTCCGCGCGCATCTCCGCCCGCAGGCTTTCGCCCTTGCGGATGCGGGCCCCGGCCAAGCTTCGCTGGTTGAGCGTCAACGTCCTGCTGCACTGGCTGCTCTACGTGCTCGTCGTGGTCCTGACCATCACCGGGGTCCTTCTCTATCTCGGTTTCGGCGGGTTGGTCGTCTCGGTGCACCTGGCGGCTGCCTTCGGCACATTGGCTTATACCCTGGCCCATGTGATCGCGCATTTCGGATATGGCGGCTGGCGACAGTGGCTGCGTATATTCCGGCCGGCCCGGCTCGCGCCCTCCGTCGGCCAGCGGAGCCGCTATCCGTTGCTGATCGCATCGTTCGCGGCGGTCCCGACCGCCGTTGCCATCGCCGCGCTGGACTACGAAAGCCGCGACGAGCTCTCCGTCCAGACGACGACGGACATACCGAGCATCGACGGCATCACCGACGACGTCGCTTGGCGTTCGGCACGCCCCGTTAGGATCAGGACGTCTCAAGGTGCGAACCTCGGCGGCACCGGCGAGTCGACCGTCGAGGTAAGGGCGGTCCGGGATGCGGCCAAGATCTATTTCGCGTTCAAATGGCAGGACCCGACCCGCTCCCTCGCGCGGCTGCCGATGATCAAGCGCGAGGACGGATGGCGCTTGGTCGGTCACGATGCCGATCGCGCCGACGTCGTGGATTTCTACGAGGACAAGCTCGCCGTCATCTTCTCGGCGAGCGACGCGTTCGGCGGTGGCGGCGCGACGCATCTTGGCCCCAAGCCGATTTCGGACAGGCCGTCGTCCCTGAACGAGCGCGGCTTACATTACACCACCGACGGCTCATATATCGACATGTGGCAGTGGAAGGCATCGCGCGGCGGCCTGATCGGGTACATGGACGATCAGTACATCGGTCCCCCGAGGGATGCCACCGCCGACGAGGCGGCCAAGCGCGCACGCTATCAGGGAGGCTACTGGAACGATCCGGGCCGGACCTTCTATAGCTACAATTTCGGGTTCGAGGGCCCCGGCGGATACAAGGGCCCCGTCTCACCCAAGCGCCTGCCCAAAACAGCGGAAGCGGCTGCGCGCGCGATTGGGACATTCAACCCAACGAATGCCGATCTAAGCCAGGCCGAAGGTAGCATCTGGTGGCTGACCGACGCCGAGAGCGTGCCTTACACCAAGGAGGCCGACGCCGGATTTCCCGTCGGAAGCATAATGCCCGGCGTCCTGATCCAGGGCGACTACGAGGGCGATCGTGGCGATATCCGCGCCGGCGCACGGTGGAAAGACGGGTATTGGACCTTGGAGGCCTCCAGGAACCTGAGCACGGCAAGCCGCTACGATGCCGACTTTACCGGCAACAAGCCTCTGTACATGTGGGTATCCGTGTTCGACCATACCCAGACGCGGCATACACGCCATGTCAGGCCGATCGAGGTCCGGTTGCGATAAGCGGGAGCCCCCGATGAGATTTTCACGGCGAGAGCCGCGATGAAGCAGGCGGCGTCGCTCGTCATCAATGCCAAGGCGTTTTCGGCGACCCCGGGCCAGACCTTGTTGGACGCGGCGATCGGCGCGGGCATTTTTATCCCGCACGACTGTTCCTCGGGCCAATGCGACACGTGTCGGGTTCGGATCTACGACGGTAGCGTCGAGGATGGCGGCACGCGCCGAGGCGATACCGTTCTCGCCTGCCAGGCGCGCATCTTGGGCGACGCCGTCATCGAGTTTGATGCCGTGCCCGAGCCGACCAAAGTGCCGGCGACCTTGACCGGTATCAGGGACCTCTCACCCCACATCATGGAATTGACGCTCGGGCTGAACAAGCGCCTGGTTCTCCTGCCCGGCCAATATGTGAAATGCACTTTTTCCGGCTTCCCCGCGCGCGACTACAGTCCCACCCAACGCAGCGACGGTACGGGGGCGATCGATGAACTGATCGTCCAGGTCCGGAGACTTCCAGACGGAGCGGTGTCATCCCGATTGGGCAGCGGAATCCGCATCGGCCACAAGCTGACGGTCCACGGACCGTTCGGCAACGCGTTCCATCGCATGGGGGACGGTCGGATCGTCCTGGTCGCCACGGGCACGGGATGGGCGCCGGTCTGGGCCATCGCGCGAGCGTCGCGGTTTCGGCAGCCGAATCGCGAGATGGTGGTCATCGTCGGCGCACGCGCAGTCGAGGATCTCTATATGCGGGAGTCGCTGGCGTGGCTGGCCCAGACCGGTGTCGGAACGGCCCTTGCGACCGCCAGCAGATTATCGCCCCGTGATGGGAACGCCGTGATTGCTGGCCGTGTCACCGATAATCTACCGAATTTGTCCGCCGAGGACACGGTCTACGCGGCCGGAAACCCATCGATGGTCGCGGCGGTCCAAGCGCTCTGCCAGGAGGCCGGCGCGACATGCCATTCCGATCCGTTCACCGCCTCTCAGGTGCAGACGTCCATCGGACGGCGGCTGCTCTCGTTCCTGTCGCGGCGCGGATCCGCCGGACCGAGCTCCACCTCGGCGGCGAGCAAACCTGCATGAAGCTGTGTTTCAGTTCGCTGCCGGCAGCGCGCCGAAGCCGCGGATGATCTCCGCCGCCACTCCCGCCCTGGAGAAGGCAATGAATTTGGACACGTCGTCCGCCAGGCCGTCCGGGCGGTAGACATAGGCGAGCTCGCCGGTGCTGGGATAGCCGGCCTGCGACGGATGATGGCCATCGATCTCCAGCACCTTCGTGCCGATGTCGAGTATCTTGCTGTACGGACCGAAGCCGATGGCACCCTCCGTCAAGCGGACGCTTTCCACCGCCTCTTGTGTCGAGACCGCGGTCTTCGACCGCTCCGTGATTTCAAGGTCTTTCCAACCGGGCATGTTGGCTCGAAGCGTCGTCAGCGTGCTGTCGGCATCCTCGCGGCGAACCACGCGGATGCGCAGATCCGCTCCCCCGACATCCTTCCAGTTGGCGATCCGACCGGAGTAGATCGCCGCGAGCTGTGTCGTGTCGAGCCGGGAGATCCCGGCGCTCGGATGAACGAAAAATGCACTCGGGATCTTTGCAACCGGCAAATAGATCAGTCCCCGCGCTTTTTCGGCGTCGCTGAGAGGCCGCGCGACGCGAGCCAGCCGGGCCGCCCCGGATCCGACGGCGGCGATTCCGCCCCCCGAACCGATGCTTGGGGGAATGCGAACGTCGATCGACGGCTCCAATTGGCGGAAGCGCGCAGCGACCGCCTGCAACATCTCGATGCCGTCGCCGGTTCCCACGACTGGCAGCTCCTGGGCGTGCGATGCCGTCGAGATCGTCAGCATCAGCAGTACTGGCAGAAGATATCGCATGGCTCGTACTCCACGGACGGGAACCGCGAACCTAACTTCAGCCCCGTAAACGATTGCTGACCGTGGCAGCGAAACATGTTCGCGTTCCTTTCGCGCATTCTATTTTACCTCGACTTCACGCTTTGCCCCTACCGTCGCCCGTCACGAACATCCGAGAGGGCGGCCCGGTGCCAGAAAAAGCCCATAGCAAACCGATGGAGGTCGCACCTAGGTCGGTGAGGATCGTCGGAGGTCTGTGGGCAAAAGGCCGTCGTCTACTATCTCAGGTGGCGCCATGGGTACCGCGGTGGCTACGCGCGCGAATATCGGACACCCATGTCGGCGCGCATCTAGCTTGGGTCGTGCTTCTGACCGGCGCCTTGACCTTCGCAGTTGTCGGGGTGGTTTCGCTGGTCCGTCTAAGGGCAGACACGGAGGAACAGGCAACCGCGGTTGCACAGCTCTCCCGCCAGCAGCTGGCTCGAAAGCTGGACGGCGAGGCACGATTAGCCGAGGCAAGGTTGCGAGTGTTGTTCGACGAGGCTCACCGTCAGACGCGCTATCTCTCGCAGCGTCAGGACGTGGTGAAGGCCGTCGTCTCGGCCAACTCGGTCGCCATGCAGCTTCTGCTGCACCCCGCGAGCGTCACGGGCGAGCTTGATGGGTTTCTCGTAAGCGATGCGGGCGGAAACATAATCGGATCGAGCCGGACGACCGACCTTCTCATCGCTGGCGAGGCGATAGCGCGATTGGGCCTCGCCGATCGCATCGGCTTGGTCCTCAAAAACAACCGTCGCAGCGATAGGAGGTCCGATCGGACGACGTTGCGCGTGATGCCCGACGACGATCGCGCCATCGGCATGCCGGACGGACGAGCGATCGCCCATTTCGCCATCGAGCCGGTCTTCGACGACTTCGGCGACGTCGCGGCGGTGCTGATCGGCATTCGCTCGCTCGCACCGTCCGAGAGCACGTTCGAGCAGTTCTCAAGCATCGTGAACGCCGGCGTCCTGGTGAAGGACGGAGACCTCGTACTGTCCTCAGGCGGTCTGCCTGCTTTCGATTTCCGTGCAACCACCAAACTCGCGGACGACGAGCTGATCTTCGGTTCCGGTGGCAACCGCGTCGGCCGCTGCGCCGTTCACGAACTGGGACTCCTCGTCTGCGTTCACGTCGAGGCTTCGGAGGTCCAGGAAGCACAACAGCAAATGCTTCGCGTGAGTGAGAGACAGGCCGGCACCCTCTTCACGTGGTTCCTCCTTCTTGCTGCGGGATCGCTGGGCATCCTCGTCTCAGTTGTGCTGATATCCGTCAGGCGGGTCACCCGAGGCTTGCCGCAGCTGGCGACGGCTGCCGCATCAGTGGCCCGTGGAGACCTGGACGTACCATTCCGCGCGATCGGCGTCGGCGAGGTGCGTGGCCTGGGCCAGGCGTTTGAGGTCATGCTCGCGAACTTGCGCGAGAGCCTTGGCCAGACGCGGAAGCTGGCATTCTTCGATCCCGTCAGCGGACTGCCGAACCGGGCCAAGCTGCGGATCGATGGGACGGAAGCTCTGGCGTCGGCCATGTCCGAGGTCGTCTTTCTTTTCATCGATCTGGATCGCTTCAAGTCGATCAACGACACCTTCGGCCACAAGACCGGAGACCTTCTGCTGGGAGCGCTGGCGCAAAGGCTCGTCGACTTCTTCGACGATCGCGTCCGATCACATGAGATCGGCGCCTTCCGGATCGGTCGGCTCGGAGGGGACGAATTCCTCGTGATACTCGATGTCGGCGCGACGGAGGCCCTGCTGACAGGCGTCGTCGACGAGCTCATCCGACGCCTCGGCGAAGACTTCGTCATCGGCTCGGCGCATATGACCGTGGGAGCTAGCGTCGGTATCGCCATCGGCGGTCGGGACGGCGAAACGTACGACGATTTGTTGGTGAGCGCCGACGTCGCCATGTACGAGGCGAAGCGATCGGGGACTAACTCCTACGCCTTCTTCACCCCCCAGGCGGCGGCGTTGGTACAGGAGCGGCTGGCGATCGAGAAGGACCTTCGTGTCGCCTTGCACGACCGAACCCTCAGCGTTCTGTACCAGCCACTTTTCTCCTTGCGGCACGGCAGGATCGTGGGCGCCGAGGCGCTGGTGCGCTGGCGCCACGCGACGTTAGGCGACATTCCGCCTGGCAAGTTTATCGGGATCGCCGAGGACGCGGGCCTGATATCCGAGCTGGGGCAGTTCGTCCTGGAGCGTGCGGTCACCGAGACGGCTGCGCTAGTGCGCGACAGCGGCGACCTGAGGATCGCCGTGAATGTCTCGGTGCTTCAGCTTGAGGATCCGACTTTCGCCGCGACGCTCGAAGCGTGCCTGGCGCAGGCCGGCTTCCCGCTTGAACGCCTCGAAATTGAGATAACGGAATCGGTTGCGATGCGCGCTTCCGAGGTGGTCCAGCTCCAGATAGTACGTCTGAGAAGAGCGGGAGTGCATTTCTCACTCGACGATTTCGGCACAGGGTATTCGAACCTTTCGAGGCTGGCACGGCTACCGGTAGATACGCTGAAGATAGATCGATCGTTGATCGCCGGCATCCATCACAGCTCCGAACAACAGGCGATCGTTCGAACCATCCTGGCGCTATCGCAATCAATGGGTTTTGCGTCTGTTGTTGAGGGGGTGGAAGTCGCGGAAGAACGCGATTTCGTTACTGAGGCGGGTGCGGATTTCGCGCAAGGATTCTTCTTCAGCCGCCCTGTGTCGTCCGACATGCTAAAAGCCATGCAACATACACGCGCCCTACGCAGGATAACCGGTCGTTCGGACACCGTCGCCGGTCAACCCGGAGGCCGGGGGATGACCGGCGTGACAGCTGGCCGCCGAAATCGATAGGCGTCTCGAACAAGCCGGGCCATCTACCGTATCGGTCCCACCGCCTATTACACGTCCAACTCTTCAGAACCTCTGCCAACGCGGCAAAGGCGAGGCGGACCGGGCGACTGGCGCATTGGTCTTCGTGCAGGAGCCGCAAAAACTCATGGTTGAAGGCAGCTCGCCCGGCAGCACCGGCTGTAGCTTTGGATGGTGCGGCGAGGCCGTGTTGCACCGCGCCGATGCCGAGCCCGGCCCGCGCGACGGCATACTGCGCGAGATCGCTATCGATTCGGAATCTCAACGGCGACCGGTCGAGCGCGATAGTGCCCGCTGCTTGTGAGCGCGCGGAGCGGTCCTTGCAATCGAAACCGACGATATGGAAATCTTTCATGACCTCGGTCGAGGCAGGCGTCCCTGACTCGCGAGAAACTGGTCATACGCGAACAAGCCGAGCCCGACCTCGCCGAGGCGCTGCGCAATCAGCACGCTTTGCGTCGGCCGGTTGATCAGTACGGCGATGTCGGCGTAGCGGCGCAGCAGATCCTCGTTGCGGCGCAGTAAGAGTTAGCGCGATCGCGGGATGCTTTGGCGCGATAGCCAAGCCTGAGCCCTGCCCTCCTCCTTGCGAAAAAGGCGCTGAGTTTCATCCGCGCCCAATTGGCTGACAGAAGCTGAGCCGGTGCGAATTTCTCAAGATGCTTTCCATTCGCGTAGCCAACAGCATCAAACTTCGTTCGCGATCAACACCTTGTTGCGACATAACTAGCCAATTCGGCTTTACTACAAAAAAACTTCCAATGTAGCCCATAATAAAGACGGTATTTTTCGCTAACCGCCATACTTGTCCGCCAGCTAGACCCTTTCGACGGTAGCTGATCAGGGTGGCCTACATCATCGGAAGTGTATTACGGAGAAGTTGGTAGCCGTGAATAGCGAACTCGGCCTCGGCGCCAGACAGACTGGCGACTAGGAGCCGCACAAGCCGGTTGGCTAAGGCTCGACCATCGCCGGCCGGCCACCCGCGCCGGCCAAGAAATCGAGCTGCCCGTCGATGAGCAGTGTCGAAAAGCCGTGCGTCACCGACCAGACGAACAGGATCGTGCCGAGATCGGGATAGTCGACGAAGGAGGGCGGCGGCAGGGACAGTGGATCGTGCCCTGCTGACCTGCCACTGGTTTGTCATCCAGCGGCGATTAAAGCCTCGGCAGGTTTTACGCCGTGTGGCGCGGTGGGAGCAACGGGCGATCGGCGGAGCTGGTCGGGGTTGCGCAGCTGATCGTTCGTTGCGGTGAGGTTGGCGGCGTAGGCCTCAGGGGTCAGGTAGCCCAGCGACTGAATTGAATAGGACGCTTGCGCCCGCCGGTGAGCGTCATTGCAGATCGGAAAGAGCGGCCCTGGCTGTTTTCGGGGCGTTCTGAAGGTCGCGGGAGCGCCATATGGCACTGCCACAACCTAACATTCCGCGATGCGCGAAATGGCCTACAGCCGTAGTGGATTGACCACCGCGATGGAAGAGTCCCGTTCGGAATGAAACAATTCTGGAGGCCAAGCGTAGTTGTTGCGCGTTACACGTTAGAGCGGTCCGAACCCTGAGATCGTTTGGCGATCGAGGAAGCGTCCCTGCGGCGCTCGTTTGGAGTGCTTATGCTCGAAAAAGACGACTGGCATCTCACCGACTTCGCCCATGAGCAAGGTCGGGGCGATCCGTTCGCTGCGGCGGTCCGCGCCACACGGATGGCGATGGTGATCACCGACCCGCTCAAGCCTGACAACCCGATCGTCTTCTGCAATGAGGCTTTCCAAAATCTCACCGGGTATTCGCGCGAGGAGACGCTGGGGCGCAACTGCCGCTTCCTCCAAGGGCCGAGCACAGATCCCACCGCCATCGCCAAGGTTCGCCAGGCCATCGCGGACAAGACGGATATCAATGTCGACCTGCTAAACTACCGCAAGGATGGCACGACGTTCTGGAACGCACTTTATCTTAACGCGGTCCGCAACCATGCCGGCGACGTTCAGTTTTACTTCGCCTCTCAGCTTGATGTGACGGCGCGTGTGGAGGCCCAGAACGCAATCGCCGAGCAGAAGGCAATCGTCGACGCCGAGGTCAAGCGCCGCACAGCCGAGCTTGAGGCCGCGCTGGAGGCGAAGACGCTGCTGCTCCACGAGGTCGACCATCGGGTTAAGAACAACCTGACCATGATCGGCGCTCTGCTGCGCCTCCAGGCCCGACAGATCGACAATCCAGAGATGGCGGCCAAGCTCGGCGTCATGATGGAGCGGATCGACGCCATGGCGACCGTGCATCGGCGACTCTATCAGTCGCAAGACGTCACAAAGTTTGACATCGCCGCCTTCGCGAAGAGTATGGCGGATGACGTCGTGGGGGCTAGTGGCCGCACGAACATCAAGCTCGTCGCCAACATCGAGCCGATCGAAGTCAAATCTGACCATGCCTCGTCGCTAGGCCTCATACTTAATGAGATGCTAACCAACGTTATCAAACATGGCCTTAGCGATGGACGCGCCGGAACGATCACGCTGACGGCGCGTAGGAGCGATAACGGGTCGGTCGTCACGATCGCGGACGACGGACATGGAATCGATCTCGATAAGGCGAGCGACGGATTGGGTTGCACCTTGATCACGCGGTTGTCGAAACAGGCGGGAGCCAAAGTGATGTGGGAACGCTTGGAGCCGGGCACTCGCGTTACGTTGCACATGGCGAACTAGGGTACACGTGTTGAAGACCAAGCCCCTCAAGGTCCTGATCGTCGAGGACGAGGCACTCCTTGCAATGGACGTGGAGATGATGGTCGAGGACTCCGGCCATGTCGCCGTTGCCGAGGCCGCGTCCCTCTATGACGTCGAGGACATGGACGACAATCTCGATCCCGATCTGGCCTTCGTGGACATGCACCTTGCCAAGGGCACCAACGGATTGCAGGTTTCGGCGCTGATACAGGAGCGCTGGCCAGACGCGGTCATTATATTCGTGACGGCGAATCCCCTCATGATTCCCGATGACTTCGCTGGCGCACACGGCGTCATCCCGAAGCCCTTCTCGCGGAATGGCTTCATGTCGGCGATGAACTATCTCGGTGAGGGCATCACCAATCCGCCGCCATCAAGCGCGAAGCCAGGCGAATTTGTCACGGCCGAGCGCCTGATGGCGGACTTCGCCATCTAGTCTACCGCGAGGTCTCCCGCCCAGCCGCGACAGCCTTTTAGGATAGCAGCCCTCGACCGCCGGGGGTGGCCCAACGCGATGGATCAGAGGAGTCGAGCGCTGGTCCGGGCGAGTTGCGCCAATTGCTGACCTTGGAGGCTCGCTCCGAACCAGATACTCAAGATAGAGCCTTGTTTCCTCAGCCAATGACCTCATCGAACCTGCCACCCCCGATCCCGGCGGGGTCCACGCTGGCCGCAACCTAATCGCGTATGGTCCTTTTGTAGTAAGCATGGCTTATCAACCAGATGAGAAGCCGGCCGCCAGCTGTGGTCCTCACCGCTAACTCACGCGGCTTTTACCAAGGCTTTGCCAAGATGCGAGTGGGTCATCTGCAGCAGTTCGCGGAGCTGCTCGAACTCGTGGTCTGCCAAGGGGCGGCCTTCGCGGGCAAATCGCTCGATTTCAGCTGAAGCGGCAGCAACGCGACGAGCGCCCAGGTTGGCGCTCATTGACGTTGCCCCCAGTTTTTATCCAGCGCTGAGTTCGTTTCTGGCGGTTGTGGAGCCCGTTCGGGCTGGTGAAGCGATGAGCTCTGGCGCTGTGCTTGTCGCATAGCGCGGCACCAGGGCCCGGCGCGGGGTTAAGGTCGAGGCAAATTCAGTCGGGGTCTGCCATCCGAGCTGCGAGTGAGGGCGTGCGGTGTTGTAGTCGATGCGCCAGTTGGCCAATGCCGTGCGCGCCTGCGGCAGTGAGGAGAACAGTGTCTCGTTGAGCAGTTCGTCACGCAGGCGGCCATTGAAGCTCTCGATGAAGCCGTTCTGCATCGGTTTGCCTGGCGCGATGTAGTGCCATTCGACGCGAGCCTGATCCGCCCATGCCAGGATCGCGTTGCTGGTGAACTCGCTGCCGTTGTCGCTGACGATCATCTTCGGCCTGCCGCGCTCGGCGATCACGCGGTCGAGTTCGCGAGCGACCCGAAGCCCCGATAGCGAGGTGTCGGCGACCAGCGCCACGTTCTCTCGCGTGCAATCATCCACGATGGTCAGGATCCGGAAGCGGCGGCCATCGGTGAACTGGTCGGAGACAAAGTCGAGCGACCAGCGCTCGTTGGGCCCGAGGGGCACCAGCATCGGTGCTCTGGTGCCGATGGCCCGTTTGCGCCCGCCGCGTCGCCGCACCGTCAGCTTTTCCTCGCGATACAGCCGGAAGAGCCGCTTGTGATTCACGACATGGCCTTCGCGTTTGAGCAGAACATGCAGACGCCGATACCCGAAGCGTCGGCGCTCGCGGGCAATCGCGATCATGCGATCCCGCAGAGCGCGATCGTCAGGGCGCGCGGATTGGTATCGGACGGTCATGCGGCAACAGCCGATGGCTTTACACGCCCGCCGTTCGCTCATCGCGTGATGCTCCACGAGATGCGCGACGGCTTTCCGCTCGGCAGCGGGCGTCACCATTTCTTTCCCAGCAGATCCTTCAGCGCGACGTTGTCGAGCATCGCATCGGCCAGCATCCGCTTCAGCTTGGAGTTCTCGTCTTCCAGCGTTCGAAGGCGCCTGGCCTCCGACACGTCCATCCCGCCGAACTTCGCCTTCCACTTGTAGATGCTGGCGTCGCTCACACCGTGCTTGCGGCACAGATCAGCGACCGAGACCCCGGATTCCTGTTCCTTCAGGATCGCGATGATCTGCTCTTCCGAGAAGCGGCTGCGCTTCATGTCCTGGTCCTCTCAATGGGCCAGAACGAACTTCAAACCGGATCAAGCCCGAGGGGCAACGTCACGGGTGAGGAACTGGAAGCTGACGCATGACGAGTTCGGTTCAGCACCGTCAAACCAACTGTCGGAATACGCGGGGATGCCCTGCCTATAGTTGCGAGCTCAGCAGGCTCGCGAGCCAGTCCGACATTTTTTCCGAGGCGGTTCTTCGTTCCCATCGAGCCAAAGTGTAGGGCGTCGATCGTTTGATGTCGGCATCGAAAAGCTCGATCTGTTTCTTTGCAAAGCGCTGCTCGTAAAAGTTGACATTGGCCTCATCGTTAAGGCGAAGGGCGCGCTCGTCGATGTTGGTAGATCCCACAGAACTCCAAATCTCGTCAACGATCACGACCTTGCAGTGGTACATCGTTGGCTCGAACTCATGGATCTTCACACCCGCCCTCAGCAGTTCTCCCCAAAAATGGCGTGACGCGTTGCTCACCAGGCGCGCATCTGTTTTCGCGCCGGGGACGACAATCTCGATTTCCACGCCGCGCTTCCGAGCGTCCAGCAGTTGGCTCCGAATAAGCGCGTCAGGTACAAAGTACGGCGTTCCGATGCGAATGTTTCTTTCGGCGGATGCAAGAGCCGTCATGAGCATCAGATGCATGACGTTACGCTGATGTGTCGAACTCAGCACGACCTGGGCACCATAATCGCCGACCGGTCCTTGTTCCGGGAAGTACCGATCACCCATCAGGAGCTCTCCTGTGGCCTCGATCCAGTGCTCGGCGAAGGCGGCTTGCAGCTCCGAAGCAGCAGGTCCTTCGAGCTGGTAGTGCGTATCACGCCATTCGGCGGGCGTCCGGGCATCTCCGTTCCACTCGTCCCCGATACCGACACCTCCCGTGAAGCCGACACGACCATCGGCTATGAGGAGCTTCCGGTGCGTGCGATTGTTCAAACGGTCCAGCGTGCTCCACTTGACCGGTCGAAAGCGAACGACTTCCACTCCTGCTGCTTGCATTTGCTGGATGAGGCGCTCGTCCATCGGGATGCTGCCGACCCAATCGAGAAGGACTTTTACGCTAACTCCAGCACGAGCTTTCTCTGAGAGCACATCAGCAAACTGGTCGGCTATGTCCCCCCGCCAATAAATGTAGGTTTCGAAAGTGATTGTGTTTTTGGCCGCACGCATGGCCCGGAGCATCGCCGGAAATATTTCGTTGCCGTTGGCCAGCGTCTCCACTTTGTTTCCAGGAATGGTGTTGGAGCCGAACAGGGCTCCCATCGACGTCCTGAATTGGGCGTCAGAGGACGAAAGATGGTGGGGCAGCGGCTTCTGGCGCTCCCGCCCCTCGGGTAGGAAGTTCGCCACCAGAAAACATGCCAAGCCTCCAAACGCAGCGGACACCACAGCGAGGACCAGCGGATGTCTGGCTATCTTCATTCTTCCCGGCCATTGATTCTTGTCGGCGGTTATTATCCCGCCGGCCTGTTTGGTTCGAGGGGGTGGGAACTGAGGAAACGAGAAATCTGATGTGAATCGTCCCAACGCCGCCGGCACCAAATGCTTTCATGTTGGATTAAGCGGTTGAAAATCTGAACAAAGGCCTCCGGAGTCGATCCGGAGGCCTGAGCATTTTACATATATTAAAGTCGGGCCTGCCCGCGCATATACGGGTCGGACTTCTCGTCGAAGCGCGTCCAGCCGTCCTTGCGGTACTCGGCTATCCGGGTGTCGCGATCGATCGGGGTCGCGCCGTCGAGGATCGCTTCCACGGCCGCTTCCTGCTCCGGCTTAGCGCGAACCGAGACTACTGAACCGCCGCGACGGACAGTCTCGGCATAATAGTTGGCCTCGTCCTCGTCGTGGCCCTCCTTGACGAAGGAACCGACCAGGCCGCCGGCGGCGGCACCTGCGACAGCCCCAGCTGCGGTGGCGGCCAGCCAACCAGCGGCGACGACTGGACCGACGCCGGGGATGGCAAGTAGGCCGAGGCCCGTCAGGAGTCCGGCAGCGCCACCGACACCAGCGCCGATGCCGGCACCTTCCGCCGCATTGGTCTCGCCATCGCCGTTACGGCCGACGATGCTGACGTCGCTGCTGGAAATCCCGGCCGCCTCCAGCTGCTCGACGACGGCGCTGGCGGTTTCGTAGTTGTCGTACGAACGGGTAATTGTGCGGGTCATGTGTATCTCCAAAGGTCGTGGTGAGAGGGCATCCGTCAGTTCTTGACGATGTTGCCGCGGTAATCGACGGAGACGTTGACAGAGGCGCCGGCGTTGGTCGCCTTGCCCTTCCAGACGCCGTTCGCATCCTTCTTCAGATCCGTGACTTTGGTGTAGCCGTTGGCCTCCAGGCGGCTCTTGGCCTGGGCCTCGGTGAAGCTGTTGGCGCCCGGCAGCGGGGCGTTGGCATCGGCCGGGGCGGTTGGGGCGGGCTTCGGCGAGGTCGTGGCCGTCTGGGCCATGGCACCGAAGGAGGTCGCCGTGACGATCAAGGAAGCGATGATCAGCTTTTTCATGGTGGTCTCCTGAGGATTGCGGGCGTTGCCGCGATGCCCAGGAAAACGGCGTCCTGCCCGTTTAAGTTCCATTCTAAATCACGCCCGCGTGATCGGAACTGGAATGATTCTGCGCGGTTGAACCGGTGTTTTCAACCACGCCACCGGGAGAAGAACCATGGCAACCGAACCCAAGTCCCTCGCTGACATGTTCCACGACATGCTCAAGGACGTCTATTACGCCGAGAAGCAGATCCTGAAGGCTCTGCCGAAGATGGCCAAGGCCACCAAGTCGGCCGAACTCAAGAAGGCGTTCGAGACCCACAAGGCCGAAACCGCCGAGCAGATCGAGCGCTTAAGTCAGGTCTTCGAGCTCATCGGTAAAACGCCGCGTGCGAAGACATGCGACGCTATCCTGGGCATCCTCAAAGAGGGYGAGGCCGTTATCGAGGATTATGAGGACAGCCCTGCCCTCGATGCCGGCTTGGTCGCCTCGGCGCAGGCGGTCGAGCACTATGAGATGGCACGCTATGGCACCTTGAAGGCCTGGGCCCAGCAGCTCGGTCACAAGGATGCGGTGACGCTCCTCGACCAGACGCTCGCCGAGGAGACAAAGACGGACAAGCTCCTGACCGAACTCGGCGGCACGGTGAATTCCACCGCCACTGGCAAGGTCGCCAAGGCGGCCTGATCGCTGCCCAATAATCGGAGGCCCGTCGATCGGCACTCGGCGGGCCTTTTCCATGACCGATCGATAACGCGTTGCGTCGGCCGCACCGGCGGAAACACAATCCAACCTGTCAAAAGAGGTGGCGACCGTATATCAGTTCATGCTGGGAGGTAGAGGTTCGCTTTTCTAAGGACCGATCCATGACCCTTGTCGACACGTTTTCGCGTTCGTTCATCCCGGAGAACGAAGCCGCCCGGATGATGGCGGTTCGCCGCTACGACATCCTGGACACGCCTCCCGACGGCGCATTCGACCGAACGACAGCGATCGCCTCGCGACTTTTCAACGTACCAATCGCCATCATCAGCATCGTTGATAACGACCGGATCTGGTTCAAGTCGCATCACGGGCTCTGGCTCGACGTGGAGCAGATCGACCGCGAGCCAGGGCTTTGTGCGTCGGCTATCCTCCAGTCCGAGCCCTGGGTTTTGCTCGACGCGAAGACGGACCCGCGCTCTCTGGCAAACCCGCTGGTAGCAAGCGAATCTGGCTTGCGCTTTTACGTGGGCGTCCCTCTACAGACGAGCGACGGCTTCAACCTCGGGACCCTCTGCGTCATCGACAAGGAGCCGCGCACCGTCAGCCCGGACCAGATCGAGACACTGAAGGATCTCGCCGCCACCGTGATGGACCAGATGGAGCTTAGGCTTTCTGCGCGGCGCGCAGTCGCCCAACTGGAAGAGGTCATCGACGAGAAGGATGCTGCGCTCAGACGCTCGGCCATGATGGCCAAGGAGATCGACCATCGCGTGATGAACAGTCTCCAGATGGTGGCGTCCCTGCTTAAGCTGCATGGCCGCAGCCTCGCCGACGAGACGGCTTCCGCGGAGTTGGCCTTGGCCGCGAGCCGCGTGGCGGCGGTCGCCCGGGTCCACCAACACATCTATATGAGCGATACGGTCGAGACGACGGAATGCGCCAGCTATCTGCGGCGTCTATGCGAGGACCTGTCCGATATGCTGCCCGATGGGCGCGGGCCCATCGTAGTCAAGGCGACCACGACCGATTTGCCCACCGAGCAGATCGCGCCGCTGGGGCTCATCCTGAACGAGTTTGTCACAAATGCCGCCAAGCACGGCCAGGGTAGGATAACGGTCGCCTTGGAGCATCAGGGCGAGACTCTCTACGTGATGAATGTCAGCGATGAGGGGAAGGCACTGGCGGAGGGGTTCGATCCGTTCGCACGATCTGGCTTGGGCATGAAGGTCGTCGGAAGCCTGACGAACCAACTCGACGGCAAATTCGTCGTGAAACAATCCGATGACGGTGCACATTCCCTCTTTACCGTCGAGTTTCCGCGAGCGCGATAGCCAGTCGATCGGATCTTCGAGGCGCGCCACGCCTTCGACCATGGAACCCGGAACGGGAATGGCGGTTGCTGGAATGGGGCGTGCAAGCACCGGAACTGTCACGATGTCGAAATACACGTTCACGACCAACGATAGTGAGCGTGTCGAGCGGTCCGATGAGCCTCTCGAATTTCCGGACACAAAGGCGGCCACCGACGACGCCCAGATCGCCTTGGCCGAGATGGCCCGCGAGAAGCTCCCGAATGGCAAGCACGCGGATTTCAGCGTCCATGTCGAGAACGAGGACGGGAAGCCGATCTATCAGGCGTCACTTACCTTCAACGCCAAGACAGAGGCGGAAATGAACGAGGATGCGCACGCAAGCGCTGCGCCAGGCGAGGCACCCAGCGAATAAAAAATGCCAGACGGCATAGAGTGGCGATAGTTCGGCGCTGCTATGATTAATGGCCCGCTAAGGATAACCAGACAATTCTTTGCATTCGACGGCAACAACCAGCTTCGGCGGCAGTTGGCTAACTGTGACAGCCGAAGGTATCGCAATGACAAAACTCGTTTTGATCGTCGAAGATGAGCCTATCATCCGCATGAACGCGGTCGCGATCGTCGAAGACGCTGGCTACGATGTCGTCGAGGCATCAAACGCCGATGACGCCATGGCGCTCCTGGAGTCCCGTCCGGACATCGCCGCCGTCTTCTCCGACATCGAGATGCCCGGTTCGATGAATGGGCTGGACCTCATTCATGAGGTGCGGACCGGTTGGCCCCCGGTAATCCTCATCCTAGCGTCGGGTCGCATAACGCCGCCGGGCTGCGACATGCCAAGCGAGACCATTTTCCTGCACAAGCCCTATTCTGAGACCGCACTGCTCCACGCGCTGCATGCCGTCCACTAGCGCCGCTTGGACCGCTGCGATCATTCGCTCGGCAGGCGCGGGTTGCACAGCCAAACTGAAGCTCGTTGTCCACGAGGCATGTTTTGCCAGCTATCTTCTTTCAAGCCGACCTTAAGCGTTCGCAGTGGCGCGATGTCCAAGGTGCGCCGGTCGAGAGTTTCGCGTGCACCGAGAAGCCGTCCCTCAGAACGAGCTGACGTACTTGCCACAACGAGCTCGAGTGCCCGTTGCGCTCATCGGAGATCAGTGTTCTCCTTGTTTCCCGCCGATATTCGCCCTCCCTGCTGCAAATCGTTTGTTAAAATAGCTGGCCTACCGTGCTGATCACCGGAACTCATAACCTGTCGCTCGTCGCGCTCTCGATTCTGATAGCGGCAGTTGCCTCTTACACGGCGCTTGATCTCGCTGGCCGGTTGCGTGCCACGTCCGGGCGGGCTTGGCGAGCTTGGCTCGCGACTGCGGCGCTTGCGCTGGGTGGCGGCGTCTGGGCGATGCACTTCATCGCGATGCTGGCGTTCAGCATGCCGGGCATGGCGGTGCATTACGATGCCGTCCTGACCATCTTGTCCTTCGTCCTGCCAATCTTAGTCACGGGGTTGGGCTTTTTCATCGTCAACCGCCGCGACAGCGGGCCTGCCGCGCTTGCCGCAAGCGGCCTCGTCATGGGCCTTGGAATCGCGGCTATGCACTACACTGGCATGGCTGCAATGCAGATGGGGGCTCACCTCAGATATGATGTGTGGTGGGCCGCGCTTTCCATTCTGATTGCAATTGGGGCCTCAACGATCGCCCTCTGGCTTGCCTTCAAGAACACCAACCAGATCCAGAAAATCGTGGCCGCAGTAGTGATGGGCATTGCAATTGCCGGGATGCACTACACGGCCATGGTGGCGGCGAAGTTCACGATGTACCACGCGGCTAGCGAAGCGCATGACTTTGCGAGTATCGATCAGACCAGCCTCGGTGTTGGCGTTGGGGCCGCCACCTTCCTCATCCTCTCCCTGGCGCTGATCGCAGCCATGTTCGACCGCCGTTTCGCATTTTTGGCCGAGAAGGAAGCCCTGGCTCTGCGCCAAAGCGAGGAGCAGTTTCGTAGCCTCTACCGAAAAACGCCGCTTCCGCTTCACGCCCTGGACCGTGAGGGGAGGATTCAACATGTTAGCGATGCTTGGCTCGACCTCTTGGGCTACGACCGCGATGACGTCGTTGGCTGTCCTCTGACCAAATTCATGACGGAAGCCTCTTCCCGGCAGCGGGACACGGTGGCATGGCCCAAGCTGATTGAGCACGGCGAACTCAACGCCGCTGACGAACAAGTCATTACCAGCACTGGCAAGGTGCTTGATGTCGTCCTCTCAGAACGTGTCGAGCATGATGAGGAGGGACGCTTCCGGCGGATCCTGGGCGGATTGGTGGACGAGACGGCCCGAAGGAACGCGGAGGAGGCTCTCCGACAGGCGCAGAAGATCGAGACAGTTGGGCAACTGACAGGCGGAGTCGCGCACGACTTCAATAATCTGCTGGGCGTCATCATGGGCAGCCTCGATCGCTTACAAAGGCAGATGCCAAACGATCCAAAGTTGATGCGCTTGGTCCAGAATGCGATCCAGGGCGCTGAACGGGGAGCAGCCCTCACACAGCGCATGCTGGCTTTCGCGCGTCGGCAGGACCTCAAACCCGAAGCAGTGGATGTTCCAGCCTTGGTACGCGGCATGGAAGACCTGTTGCAGCGCTCGCTGGGACCCGAGATGCGTATTGAGACCCGGTTCCCGCTCGGCTCTCTTCGTGCCCGCGCAGACGCAAACCAGTTGGAAATGGCGCTCTTGAACCTTGTCGTAAACGCGCGTGACGCGATGCGCGAGGGCGGCACAATCTCGATTGCGCTTCGGCAGTCTGTGGCGGGTAACGACACCGAGCTTGCTCCGGGCCATTATCTTTGCCTGTCTGTCAGTGACACAGGCGAAGGTATGGATAAAGCCACGCTTGCGCGAGTACGGGAGCCATTCTTCACAACAAAGGGAGTCGGGAAGGGCACAGGCTTGGGAGTTTCGATGGTTTACGGCTTTGCCAAGCAATCTGGCGGCACGCTAGTGCTCAAGAGCCGCAAGGGAGAGGGTACAACCGCCGAAATCTGGCTGCCAGTGGCAGCGGCAGCGACCGATCAACCGGCTCGCGATGCAATGCCCATAGAACCGAGCCAAAGCAAGCCGCTGAGACTGCTCGTTGTCGATGACGATGCCCTGGTCCTGATGAATACCGCCGCAATGCTGGATGATCTTGGTCACTCCGTCGTCGAGGCATCTTCGGGCCAACAGGCCCTGGAAATCATCAACGGGGAAAACGTGTTCGATCTGCTGATCAMGGATCAGGCGATGCCAAGGATGACAGGCGCGCAGTTGGCGTCAGCCGTGAGGTCGGTCCACCCCAACCTGCCAATTTTGATCGCCACTGGCTACGCAGAATTACCACCGGGAGTGAACCTTCCTCGCTTAAGCAAGCCGTTCGATGAGACAGCACTCGCGCGAGCGATCGCAGCTTGCTTGGAGGGAGATTACAAGCTCGCTGAATGACGAACGAAGCAAGCGGTGAACCGATTCTTTGTGAGATCGCCTGCAATGTTGCCCCTGTGAGGGGCGCTTATCGCGTTGAAGGTTAGTCCCCCTGTTATTGGCTCTGGCTGATCCTTCCGGTTTTTCGGAAGGGTCCGGGGATGACGGGTGTGGAGACGATTGCGCGGATCCGTTTCGAGCATTTCCAGAACAGCAAGGGGA
>NZ_JBFUCS010000029.1:0-36662 GCF_056405115.1 Allobosea sp. P2_A10
AACTCGGTCGCGCCGGATCGGAGCACCTTGCGCACCGTGTCGCGCGCAATGCCTAGCTCGCGCGCGATCCGCTTGATCCCCTTGCTGTTCTGGAAATGCTCGAAACGGATCCGCGCAATCGTCTCCACACCCGTCATCCCCGGACCCTTCCGAAAAACCGGAAGGATCAGCCAGAGCCAATAACAGGGGGACTAACCTTCAACGCGATAAGCGCCCCTCACAGGGGCAACATTGCAGGCGATCTCACAGGCTACGGCCGTCGTGGCCAATCTGGAAGCTGCTGGCATCGCCAGTTCCGACATCAGCGTGGTGAGCAACCACAGGGACGAGCACGATAGCAACGCGCCTGAAGGCGCCGGCATCGGCGGCGTGGTCGGCGGGGCGGCTGGTCTGCTGGCCGGACTCGGCATGCTTGCGATTCCCGGCATCGGCCCAGTCGTTGCAGCCGGCTGGCTCGCCAGTACAGCTGCGGGCGCTGCGGTTGGCGCGGCGGCCGGAGGGCTGGTCGGCGCGCTGACCAGCGCTGGCGTTAGCGATGAAGACGCTCAGTACTACGCCGAGACGGTTCGTCGTGGCGGTTCGGTCGTGGCGGTACGCGCTGCTGACGAGCACGCGGCCAGCGTCGAGGCGATCATGGACGGCGCGTCGCCGCTCGATCCGGCTACGCGGCGTACCGAGTACCAGCGCGATGGCTGGACCGGTTTCGATGAGAACGCCGGACCGTATCGTCCGCCGGTCGTCTAAGTGGCCGCTTGATAGCAGATCGGATCCTCGCGGCATTGCCGCGAGGATCCTTGTTATTGCGCCATCGGAGATGGGACATCGTTTCAAGGCTGAGGTTTTCAAATGAATGAAGCTGCATTGGTCGAGCAGATTGCGACAAGACATGACGTGCCGCAGGAGGCCGTCGCCGAGGCTCTGAAGGCCCTCCGGCGCGGAAACGGGACCATGGCGCAATTCTCTCACGAGGCGTTCGGAGGCATGGCGCAATGGTCCAAAGGCGGGATGAGCATGGTGGGCGACATGTTCAACCGGGCTACCGAGGCGCGTTTCGATGCGGTGATGGCGGACCTTGCACACGGGTTTGCGGAGGGTGTTGACGCAGGCGACAGACCTGACGGGCCGGATACCGATGTCCAATCGGAGGCGGCTAAATGGCCGGCCGATTTGGGAGCACCGGCGTCTTCGGGCAGCCAGAACGACATGCGGTATGCGTTCTTCCCGTCCTCGCGCCGGCTCATCATCGAGAGCGATCGCGGCCGTAAGATCTACGATACCGGTGAACACCAGATCACAGGAGTCTCCCAGCAGCAGTCCGGCAGCCGGTCCCTTCGGTTCAGCAGCCCGAACGGGGACGTAGCAGTGGAAACGCTCAAGGCGGTGGAATAACGCGCGTGCGGCATCTTGGACGAGCCGGCTGGCCGGCTACATCACATCCTCGATCAATCCGAGTTGCTTTGCCTCGGTCGCCTCGATGTACCAATTTTCAGGCGCTTTCGACAGTACATCGTCCATCGTCACCGACGATCCCATGATCAGGTTCTGGAATCCCTCGTTCTGAATGGCGATCGATTGCTCGATCTCGTGGAGTTTGGCCTTCAATCCGGCCACGCAGGTCGTCAGCGGACCATCGATGACCAACTCCGCCTTCATTTTGCGCTCGTGGATCATCAGCCTTGTGCCACGCGTGAGGTAGCGGTTCTCACGCGAGAAGAAGCTCATAAACGTCGCGCCCGCCGAATAGATCGCTGCTTTCCCAAGAAAGAGAAAACGGCGGCTGGGCTCGATGTCGCTGTGGAACCGGACATCCTCGCCCATCATCCGGGCGACCTCGGGATCGCCTCCCAGCGTGCTCAGCTCGATCACGACGACGCCCGAGTCTGGCGCGGTCAAAAGCTTCTCGCGAAAGGCTTCGTACATCTTGTAGTCCACGGTGCCAGCGAGAAGGATCGCAGGATTGGCGAAATCCTTCGCCGTCATCGCAGCGGTACCAGACCGTGATGACTGGTCTGCGTGCGACTGTAGCGTATGGTCCATCGATTCTGGTTGGGCTGATTGTGTCATCGGGTTCTCCTGAGCGGCGGAGAACGTTCCCGCAGTCTGCTGGTTCCGCATGCTGGGTAAGTTTCGATCAGCCGTTCATTTTCGACGAAGCGGAACTCGCTTTGGCATCGACGGTTTCTGCTGGTCCGCCTACGATTACGGGTAGCTGGCCATGACACAACGACTCGATCGGCAGCACTATCCTGTGACGCCGGATCAGCGGTATTTCCTGGTCGCGGGGCGCCTCTGGCGATCCAGCGACCCCACTCTGCGCGCAGATGAGCGGCAGGAACTCGTCAACGAGCTCATGTCAGGCCGGCGCGCCGTCAAGATCGCCAAGCGCAACGGCCGAGACGTCGCCGCCGCCCGCCGCGTCGTTGACGATGCCAAACGTCGATTGGGCGAGCGCGGCCCTGCCTGGTGGCGGGATGGCGCGCCGGACTATAATCGTCAACTCGCCAACAACACCCCATATTCGGATTGGGCGCGGCAGACGGGAGCCGACCAGACGGAGACCGGCTGACATGCGGACGAGCCTTGCTGTCCACTATTAGCTCGGTCCCTGGAAAAAACGAGATAACGATGATGGCTCTACCTATCGCCGGCATTGCCGCCATGGCATCGTTTGCTCTTGCAGCATCGACGGGAGGAGCGGCCGTGCGAACGGTCGTTATCCACGCGGATTCGGCTTCAAACGCCGACTACTCCTTCCAGGAGCGGGCGCTTCTGGACAGCGATGACGGGCTTAGGGACCGCGATATGATCGTGTTGTCGATCATCGGGTCGGAGACGGCAAAGGTGCTCGTCGGACCAGAACGGCAACTGCGGAAAATCCGGCCGCCGACATCGAACCAGCCAACCCGAACTGGTTTCTACATTACGTTGATCGGAAAGGACGGTCAGGAGAAATTTGGTTCTGACAGACCTGTCGATCCGGAGATCCTGTTCTCGCTTGTCGATGGCATGCCGATGCGGCGCCAGGAGATGCGTCGAACACGATAATCCGCTAATCTTGCACATCGAGATCATTATGTTTTCGCGACCCGGCAATCAGTCGATCTTCCGATTTCACACTGACACGGTCGCCACCTAGACGCCGAACTTGGCGAGGGATGACCCCGCGATCAGGTCTTTTCGTTCTGATGCCAAAGCCAATCGTCGAACCTGTTTGAGATCTGCGATCCGTCTTTACAGGGGACGCGTCGTCTGTGGGTCCAGTGACAGGCGTTGCCCGGCTGCTCTCTTTTTGAGACATCGTCTATGCGAGGTTCGCGGCCTTCAATCTGCCTTCGCCGGTCGTCCGGATCGTCCATTCCGGCTTGGCGACATGGCCGTCGCCGAAAGTATACATCTCCGTCACTCGAGGGGTCTTCACGGCCACATCCCAACGATCGCAGCCCTCGATCTTGAATTGCTGCAGAAACGAACCCGCTCTGCATCGCGCGCCCCCTGCGTGTGGCCGTCGAAAGGCCGCTCCAGCACGAAGGTTGCCTTCCCGCCCGTAAAATTGCTGATGCTCATCGGCATGAATTCTGCGGTCAGTACGGCCGCACTCGTGACAAGGGCGTTGAGCATGGAAGCCCGACTTTATTGACGATGAGAAAGCCATGGCGCTCCCGACATTTCGGCTCTCTCGAAGTGATGGGAACAGCGCGGTCGGTCACATGTTAATGGATCTGAGCCATCGAGCGAGGAGGTCAGGATGACCGAAGACCCACTAATCGACGCACCAGCTCTGTACCGCACGCCGCAGAGACCGGGCCAGTCGGGCGAGCAGTCGGAACGGCGTGCCGGCGCCAGCCCACTATCAGATCGGCCGACCGGCCCCCATCCCCCCTACGAGCCTGCCGACGCCGATGGGCTAGCCGCTGGCAAGCACGTGAAGTCGGCTGCCACGCCCGTTCATGGCGATGGCAAACCGGCCGTTGTGATCAGCCCGATCATATCTGCGGCAGGCGAAGACAGTTAAGCCATCGGTTGCGATGGCGACACGGTTGGCTCTTCGTCACTGCGTTGACCTGTGCTGAGGAATTGCCTCCCCCGACGGCCTGTCTCTTCCGCTGTAAACAGGACCCCAGCAGCTCCACCAGTTTTTGACAGCGCATCTTCGAGACGTCGATGTAGATATCCGTTTCGTCACGAGTGACCATGAAAATCGACTGCCTTGCGGCCTTCGAACAAATCACCTCGCACGCCGCTATCATCAAAATCAGGGAGATGTGGGAAACGGCATAACTGACAAACGTCTCCCTCCCGTTTTGTCAGTTTTTCATGTCGGGTTGGGTTTAAAGCTGCAAAAATTTCCGTCGCTGATGTGAACCCTGCGAAGTGGAATAACGGGCTCTGCGCAGACGGCCAGGCGGCAGTCGCACATCTATCCCGACGGAAAATGAAGGGCTGCATTCGGCAAGGGTTCAAGGCTGCCTGCACCATCTTGGAACATCGGAGGCTCGTCGATGGTTGCGGGTTCAGGGTTCCAAAGTGAGAAACGAAATGCCGACTTACACCGTCAAGACGGATGCGGGAGACGGATTCGATGCCCCCGGCGAGAAGATGGAGTTCGCCCACACGAAGGCTGCCACGGACGACGCCCAGGTTGCGCTGGCAGAGATGGCCCAGGAAACGCTGCCCAATGGCAAAACCGCCCATTTCGGTGTGGAGGTCGAGGACAGCAACGGCAAGCAGGTATACCGCGCCGGGCTGCAATTCAGTGCCAAAAACGAGGACGACATAGATCGCGAGGGCCAGGAGGCCGACGCAGCTGCTGACGATGTTGCATCGAACCTCGGTGGCACCGGCCCTCGCGAATAAGCGCCAGCTGCCTTCACCTCTGCATCGGTGTAACGGGCGTGCAGGCAAGCATTGTTTGCACCGGCCGCGCGCGGGTCGGAACAACCTGATGATCTCAAACGTCTTCTGCTTGCCGTAATTAGTCGATCATTGACCGGAAGACGGCCCCGGGTTTGGAGCACTTGTGATGGTTGACGCAATCGACAATCTGGAAGATCGGATCGCGCTGGCGAGGCGGAACATCGAGGATTTGACGGCGCAGGCGACCGGCGTCTCGGGGGCGGCGGCTGAAGAACGCATCGCGCTCCGCATAGCCGAGCAGCAAGAGCGTCTGGACGAACTACTGCGTCAACAGGCCGGGTCGGAAGCGAACTCGACCGCCTGAGCGATCGTCCTGACGCCCCTTGTCTGGCCGGCGGCGGGGAGTAGCCCGCCGTCGACGGCCGAGCTGGGTCAGTTCTTTGGTGCCTGTTGAGCTTGTTCGGCCGTGCTGGATCGAGCGTCGGACTTTTCATGCGGGCATTTGCGCCGCTTTGCAGTACACCTAACTGGGCGAGGCCCCTGGGCTTTGACCCTACGAACCGCGCTTACTAGGGCGTGCCGGGTCGCTCGTCGGAGATGTCGTCTGCGCAGCAGACGGGGCCCAAACGCACGCAACGCTCTATCGCGCCTGGCTTGAACTTGACGAGCGTGGCTTGGTCAAACCCTAACGCGCGGGATCGCGACGTGCGCGGATGGCGGGGCTATGTCACGGGGTTCATCAAGTTGGACAAAGATGAAGACGAACTCGCGCGACTGACTGTGGAGCGCTTCATCGTCCGCGCCCTCCCCCTCAAATCGGCTTCTGCTGTTCGTCTGGAACGCGGTGAAAGAGCAGCGACGTTCTGAAGACAATCTCGCCATCTGCAAGTTTCACCGTGATGGAAAAAACTCTGCCGCTAGCGCCATTGATCGCCTCCTTGGCCATATCTCCAAGCGCGTCGAGCGCCGCGCGCTGAGCAGCCGTTATATCGCGGTAGACAAAACCTTCGGTGTCGGTTGACAAAAAGCTGCCGTCGTCTGTTTCGAAAAAATATCGCTGCGGTTTGTCGAAGCTTGGCATGCGCGGGCTCCCGCACATGGTCTACGACGGCCAGCTACGAGTATTCATTCAAATTTGACAGGATCCGCGGCAAACCTTTCATTGAGTCTCTAACCTCTCGGTCGGGAACTCAAAACCGATCGGCAACCAAATTCGACCCTTTCTTCTGCTATGACCGTAGCATTCCCGCACGAGCGCTGTGGGTCGCGACGTACAGATCGGAACTGCGCCCCTTCACCCCGGTTGATACGCGAGGAGGGCGCCATGCCGAACAATGTGAAACCGATCGAGACGATCGAGGAATATCAAGACGCGAAGGACCGGATTGCGGAACTGGACGCAGCGATGCCGGGCTCGCCGGATGAAGAAGAACAGATGGTTCTCCTTCAGGCCATTCGAAAATGGGAGCACGATCACGGCAGCATGCCAAATACGATCAAGCCGCTCTTTATGGTTCGCTAGCAGGGCTCATAGGCTCCTGGGCAGGACGGCATCAGTCTGGGTCGTCGGGCTTGGTCTTGGAACCTCTCTTCCTGTTTCGACGTTATCGGCCAACGGCTGGTCATCGAACAGGAGATCAAACCATGGGGTTCACAGGCAAGGAATTCGCAGCTCTCGCGCTCATCGCAATCATGATGCTGTCGCCACTGGCTGCGGCCGTTTTGAACGCAGAAAACCCGAAACTGCAGAACAAGGCGCGCACCGACCTGATCACGCCAGCCCCAGAACAGGGGGTCCCCCCAGCGCCAGGCGCGACCAAGCCCTGACACTTTCGCGATAAGTACAATTGTCCGCCGAAGGCTGCGTGATACCCGTCAGCACCTCCGTGAACGCCAAGCCCGCCTGCCACGGAGGGCCGAACTTTTGCGCGCGACACGCCGCGATGCGTGCTGCGCCTTGTCGCGTATCCAAGGAGGGGATTGCAGTGGGGCGCGAAATCCAATGAAGTCACGTATTAGCAGACGGAGATCAGCGTACCGGTAGCAACTGCAGCCCGCGCTCCAGCCCCGGCGCGCGGGCTTTTTGTTGTTGTTATTACGAAGATGGAACCGCTTGCGATCGAATCACCAGACGGGATTTTGGCGGTGGACGCATCGGGTTACGTATGCGTCGGCGGCGGAGTTCAAATGCCGTTCCCTCCGATAATCGCCGAACCCGAGCACCTGGCGCGGCTGGCAACGGCGTTCGAAGCCGCTTGGATTGCGGTAAATGAGATTGAGCCGGTGGACGCTTTGGCAGCCTCCGGAGCGAGAGAATGCCTCACTCCTGAATAAGGGCAGGCGGATCCAACTGCTCGGCTCGTCGACCCAACCGTCTAACTTTAGTTGGAGACCGAAATGGTCTTGCCGGCAAATAGCCAGCTTCAGTACTGATCCATCATGCTGTCTGAGAAGAATGCTGAAAATTGCAACCATGCGAGCACGCGAGCCTCGGGCTAGGCATTACCGGCTAGTGCGATGACAACGGCTGTTTATTGAGAAATCATCAACTCAGTTGGCCCCCAGATGTTCATGGCTCCGAGGCACACTTCAGAAGGGAAGCGGCGCGCGCAGGTTTTTGTTCTCCCATACCTCGACGGCCAGTTTAAGTGTGATCAATTCCTGCTCCTCCGGGCTATCTTTGACGCACTCTGCAAGCTCCGCGATACGCTTCTTCGCGGATTCATATTGTTCAACGGTCGTGATCGGTTGCATGGTGGAATTCCTCTCGACCATAACCAGTACAAGACTGGCCGGTTCCCACGCCCGGCGGCAGGCCCATTCCGCAAAGCACGGACGTCTCTCTCAGGTGAACGGGGCAGGCACCTACCGATACATACCGTCGCTGACGGCGAAAAATATGGCCGATCGCCTCACAGACGCCGTCTTCGAGGCCGCAGCGGGAGATTGCACTCCCGCTATCGCGGACGGCTTCAATTGACATACGAAAAATGTTCGGAGCGCCGTCGCGACGATGCGCGATCCTTTGTCGAAGCTCAGGCATTCTGATGATGCAAAAGCTCTTGCGAGAGTGCAATAAGCGCCAAGGGCGTCATGGTTTCACTATGCCAGGCCCACCGATGCCATGACGTTTATTGCGTCGTCGAGTTAGTTCTGAAAGGGCCGGCCATGCTCAACCCGGCGAAACGCCGCGTTGGAACGGACTGTGCGAGATGCACGCTACCTGAATAGTGCCAGCAAAATGATGATCGGCAGGGGTATGCCTAACATCCAAAGTAGTAGTCCGCGTCCCATGATGTCGTCTCCCATTTATATTCTGTATGCCGCAGCCGCCTTGCCGGGCAAATTTTCAGCTGACAAAATTATTTCGAATGAGCTGCCAGCTGCATAAACGAAGAACCTTGGCCACTCCCGTGTGTTCCTTGGTTCACTAAGATTTTTCGTCTTCGGCCAAGTCCACCAAAAGGTCGCAGGTGTTGGCTCCTCCACGGAACAACCCAATGCCTGTTTTGGTTCACTGAGAGGCCCGCTCGGCGGCCCTTACAGTGAGCTCGCCATGCCTGTCCCGCGATCCAACTCGTCACCTCGCGCAACCTACCGCCTTCAATTTCATAAGGGCTTTCCCTTCTCAGCCGGACGCGATCTGGCAGCCTACCTCGCGAAGTTAGGTATCAGCCACGTGTATGCGTCTCCAATCCTGACCGCGCGCGCGGGCTCTATGCACGGCTATGATGTTGTGGACTACGACGCCATCAATCCAGAGCTCGGCGGCGAGGAAGGGTTTGTCGAAATGGCAGCTGTGCTGCGCCGGCACAACATCGGAATAATCCTGGACATCGTGCCCAATCACATGGCGGTCGGTCGCCGCGACAATCGGATGTGGCTCGACTTGCTAAAGTATGGCCGTAGCAGCAATTTCGCCACTTGGTTCGACATCGATTTCGAATGCGCCGACCCGCAAATCAATGGGAAGGTTCACGCGCCGTTCTTGGGCGCGCCTGTTCGCGATGTTATTGAAGCCGGTGACTTATGCTTGATCGCCCATGATGGGGGTTACGGGATCTCCTATGGCGAACATCTGTTTCCCATAAGGCCGCAGGATGAGGCCGAAATTGCCGCGCTTGGAATCGAACACTTCCGAAATCCCACGGCCCTCGATGTTCTCCTGGCGAAGCAAAACTTCGTTTTGGATTGGTGGCGCAATGCCGGCGACCGCATAAACTGGAGACGCTTCTTCGACATTACGCAACTTGCAGCGGTGCGGATGGAGGAGCCTGCGGCTTTCGCTGCAAAACATGCGATTGCCCTACGACTGTACCGCGCAGGATTGATCGATGGCCTACGGATCGACCATGTCGATGGGCTTTCCGATCCAGCCGGCTATTGTCTTGAACTGCGCAGTCAACTTGATGCACTCCAGCGCCATCGCCCCTCAGAGCTAGCAAATTTTCGCGCCTGGCTTGTTGTCGAAAAGATCCTGGCGTCGGGGGAGCACATTCCCGCCGATTGGAACGTGGATGGCTCGACGGGCTATGATTTCATGGATCAGGTTTCTGCATTTCAACATTCGGACGAAGCCTCAAGCCGGCTCGCGGCGCATTGGGCAGTTTTAAGCGGCCGTCCGCGTGACTTCCACGGCGAAGAAGAACTCGCGCGTCACGAGATTCTTTCCCACAGCTTCGATGGCCAACGCGAGCGACTCGTTGATGCCCTCGAGCAGGCAGGCGCGGAGCATCGCGATGGCGACGGGCTGACGCGCGCTGCGCTGAGACGAGCCGCAACCAGCCTGATCGTGCAGCTGCGCGCCTATCGCAGCTACGCAACTGGCCGCGACGATGGAATCGGCGTCGGTGAAAGGGTCCAGGCTGCACTGCAAGCTGCGCTCTCGGCGCCGCTTAGCGATCCGCCGGCATTGCGCTTCGTCGCTTCCGTCATCGCGGGTGAAGGCGACGACGCGTATCGTTCGTCACGGATCGCCGCCATTCAGCGTTTCAATCAGCTGGCGGCGCCGCTGGCCGCAAAGGCGGTCGAGGATACCGCGTTCTATCGCCATGGTCGCCTACTCTCCCGCAACGACGTTGGCTTCGACGCGAGCATGCTGGGGGTCGGCACCACCGATTTTCATGCCTTGATGCAACAGCGGGCCGAACTCGTTCCTCAAGCCATGCTTGCTACGGCGACGCATGATCACAAGCGCGGCGAAGATGTCCGAGCAAGACTCGCAGTCGTCAGCGAGGTGCCGGGCCGATGGATTGAAGCAAGCGAACGTTGGAGGGCACTCAACCAAGCGATTCGTCCCAACGGGTTCGACTCCAGCGATGAGTACATGTTCTACCAAATGTTGGTTGGCGCCTGGCCGCTGGGGTTGCCAGACGACAATGCTTTAGAGCTCGCAAGCCTTGCCCAGCGGCTCATCGCTTGGCAAACAAAAGCGTTGCGCGAGGCCAAGCTGCGTTCGGGCTGGGCCAGTCCAGCCGAACACTATGAGGACATCGCCAGCCAGTTCGTAGAGGCAGCGCTAAATCCACGACGTTCAGCCGAGTTTCTACGCGAAGTTTCGACCTTTGTGTCGTTGATAGCCAGACCGGCGGCGCTGAACGGGCTTGTCCAAATGGCGCTCCGTTGCACCGTGCCGGGCGTACCCGACACCTACCAGGGAACAGAGTTCTGGGATTTCAGCCTTGTCGATCCCGACAACCGGCGCCCTGTCGATTTTGGGGCTCGCCGTATCGCTCAGGCTCAAGATCTGCGTCTGGAGCTGTTGGCGGAAAGCTGGCGCGACGGGCGTGTAAAACAGGCCATCTTGCAAACTTTGCTCAGCTTCCGAAAGACCGAGCCGTCGTTGTTCGCGTGGGGTAGCTACGAACCATTGGAGATATTAGGGGCCCGAAGAGAGCATGCGCTCGCCTTTCTACGCAGACACGAGGACATGACTATGTTGGTTCTGGCGCCCAAATGTTGCGCTGACGGTATGGCGCCGGGAGATGGTTTGGTTCCCTCTCACGAATGGTGGGGCGACACCCGAGTGCAGCTACCGGCCGGCGCGAGTAGATTTCGGCCAGTGATTGGCCCGGAAGCGATTGTCTCCGGAACGCTCAATCTCGCCACAGCATTTCCATTCGTGCCAGTTGGGGTGTGGTCATCCTAATTCGTCGGCAGGCTTAACTATCAACGTCGCGGGCTGCACCCAGATGCGCCAGCCTCGCGCGCACGGCGTCATCATCGAGCAAAGCGTCCGCCTCGCCCTCCAGCCTGTGCCGCCAGTTCGGTTTCTCCGTCGTGGTGCCCGGCACGTTGGGCTGCGCCTCGACGCCGAGCGCGTCCTCGATTGCCAGCAGTTTCAGCGTGCAGGGCGTCGCGGCGACGTAGCGAATCGCGGCGTCTACGACAGGATCCGTGCCGTGGGGAGGTGGGCGATCACCGTCGACTAGCCCGGCCTGCTGGAATGAAGCCCAGAGCAGGCCGCGATCCCAGGCCCTGACGCTCTGGTGCTCCTCGCCGTCACCTGCCGACATGTCGATGTCGGAGCCGGCCCACCAGCCTGCCGTCGGCACCAGGTCGTGCGTCGTGGTCATCGCGGTCGCGGCGGGGTCCCATTGATCGGGCGGAATGTAGCCGTCGTCGGTCTTTTCGAAGCGGAGCACCCGCATGCCCGCAATGCCTTGCTCGCGCAGATAGTCCTGGAAGCCGTCGGGCAGGGTACCGAGATCCTCGCCGACGACGATGGCCTTGTGACGCCAGGATTCGAGCGCGATCAGCCGAAACAGGGTTTCGGACGGAAAGGTGACATAAGCGCCATCGAGTGCGCTCGCGCCTTGCGGCACCAGCCAGAGCCGGCTCATGCCCATGACATGGTCGATACGGATGCCGCCGACATAGCGCAGGCTGGCGCGCAGGGTCTCGATAAAGGGCGCAAAGCCCGAAAGCGCGAGCCCGCGCGGCGAGAAGGTGGTCAGCCCCCAGTTCTGGCCGTCCGCCGCATAGTAGTCGGGCGGCGCGCCGACGCTCAGGCCGCCGAGCACCTCGTGCTGCSGGCTCCAGGCGTGGCTGCCCGAACCGTCCATGCCGATGGCGAGATCGGCGATCAGCCCGATCGTCATGCCGCTTTCACGACAGGCGCGCTGCGCCTCGCCATAGGAGCGGCCAGTCAGCCATTGCAGGAAGATCTGGTAGGCGATCTCGTCGGCATGCTCGCTCGCGAAGGCTGAAACCTCGGCGCCGTCGGGATCGCGATAGCCGGTCTGCCAGTCGCGCCAGCTCCAGGCGGCGGGGTTTTGGCTCAGTTGGGCGACGTGCAGCGCCTCGAAGGTGGCATGGGCTTTCAGCAGCGGCGAGGCGTCGGTCAGCGCGCGTTCGAATTCTGAGCGGGCCGGATCCGCGGCATGGACCGGATCGCGCAGCGCATCGAACAAGCCGCGCAGCAGGGTCTGGCGCAGCGGCGTCGCCGCCAGCCAGTCGACCTGTGGCAGCGCCGAAAGACGGGCCATCTCGTCGGCGAGCCCGGCTTTCGCGATCGTGTCACGGATCAGCGTGTCCGGCAGCGCCGCACAGGGGTCGGCGTGGAGCGGGTTGAAGAACAGCCGGGTCGAGGGCGAATAGGGGCTGAAATGCCCAGGCTCCGCACCATAGAGCGCATGGACCGGGCTGATCGCCAGTGCGTCGGCTCCCCGCATTGCGGCGCTGCGGCCGAGTTGCGCGACACCGGCAAAATTGCCGATGCCGCCATCGTCGCGGCTGCGCAGCGAATAGATCTGGGCCGCCAGCCCCCAGCCAGGCACACCCTCGTTGAGGTCGGCGAAGGTGATGCAGCGTTCCGGCGCGGTCGCGACGGTGAAGTCGCCCTCGGTGGTTCTGACTGTGTGATAGCCCGGCTCGGTGAAGGCCGGCAGCGTCAGCGCGCCGTCATAGCCGTCCAGCGAGGTGACGACGCGGTGCGCGCCACCTTCCAAAGCGATCTCGATGCTGGTTCCGCCGGGTACGCCGAGCGGCAGGCTGACTGGCTGGCCGACGCGGGCGGTGGTGAAGCGCGAGGTGGCGGTCGCATTGACGCCGCTCTCCACCATGGAAAGCGARTTGCGCAGGGCGGAATCGCTGTMGGCMGGCAAGCCGAGTTCCGACAGGATGGCGCGCAGGCTGTCGGGCGAGACAGCGCGCTCGGCRCCGGTCTGGTCGGTCCAATGCGGCGCGACGCCGGCCTTGGCCGCAAGCTGGCGCAGGGTTTCGTCGCTCATAAGGGGCTCCGCGGCATGATCGTCATCGAGCGAGCAAAACCCTTGCCGTCATCTCGACGCATCGTGCTCGAGGATAAGCAGCCCGAGCGGCGGCAGGGTCAGCGACAGGCTTTGCGCCTCGCCATGCGCCGGAATCCCTTGCGTCGAGACCTCGCCGCCATTGCCGATGCCGGCTCCGCCATAGAGCCCGGCGTCGCTGTTCAGGCGCTCGCGCCAGAGGCCCGCCGCGATCACGCCGATGCGGTAGTCGTGGCGCGGCACCGGCGTCATGTTGGCGACGACGAGCACATCGGGTGCGCCCTTGCCGCCCGAGCGGCGGAAGGCGAAGACGGAATTGGCGCTGTCGTCGGCGACGACCCAGCCGAAGCCTTCGGGCGCATGGTCCAGCCGATGCAGCGCCGGCGTGGCGCGGTAGAGCGCGTTGAGATCGCGCACCAGCGCCATCGCGCCGCGCCGGCGCTGGTCGTCGTCATGGGGCCAGGGGAAGGGGGCATCGACGTTCCATTCGTCCTCCTGGCCGAATTCGCAGCCCATGAAGAGCAGCTTCTTGCCGGGATGGCTCCACATCAGCGCCAGGCACAGGCGCAGGTTTGCAAAGCGCTGCCAGTCGTCTCCGGGCATGCGCGAGAGCAGCGAGCCTTTGCCGTGGACGACCTCGTCATGCGAGATCGGCAGCATGAAGTTCTCGGAGAAGGCGTAGATCAGCCCGAAGGTGATATCCTCGCCATGATGGCCGCGATGGATCGGATCGCGCGCGAAATAGCGCAGCGTGTCGTGCATCCAGCCCATGTTCCATTTGAAGTGGAAGCCGAGGCCGCCGTGATGAACCGGCGTGGTGACGCCGGGCCAGGCGGTCGATTCCTCGGCGAGCGTGATCGAGCCGCGTCCGCGCGCGCCGACCAGGGTGTTGAGTTCCTGGAAGAAGCTGACGGCCTCGAGGTTCTCGCGGCCGCCATACTGGTTGGGCACCCATTCGCCGGGTTTGCGGCTGTAGTCACGATAGAGCATCGAGGCGACCGCATCGACACGCAGGCCGTCGAGATGGAAGGTTTCGAGCCACCACAGTGCCGATGCGATCAGGAAGCCGCGCACCTCGCGACGCCCGACATTGTAGATCAGCGTGTTCCAGTCGATGTGGAAGCCTTCGCGCGGATCCTCGTGCTCGTAGAGCGCCGTGCCGTCGAAGCGTGCGAGTCCGTGCTCGTCGGAGGGGAAATGCGCCGGCACCCAGTCGAGTATGACGCCGATCCCGGCCTGATGGCAGCGGTCGACGAAGCGGGCGAAGGCTTCGGGCGGGCCGAGCCGCGCGGTCGGCGCGAACATGCCGAGCGGCTGGTAGCCCCATGAGCCGCCAAAAGGATGCTCGGTGATCGGCATCAGCTCGATATGGCTGAAACCCATATGCTGGACGTAAGGGATCAGCCGCTCGGTCGCCTCGTCCCAGGAGCCCATCTGGCCCCATTGCGTGCGCAGCCAAGCGCCGACATGGACCTCATAGGCGCAAAGCGGCTCAGCGACCGGATTGGCGCGGCTGCGCGTCTCGATCCAGTCGGCATCGCTCCAGGCAAAGTCGGCGGCTTGCGCCACCACGGAGCCGGTACGCGGCGGATGCTCGGTCCGGCGCGCCAGCGGGTCGGCCTTCCAGGGCAGACGTTCGCCGGACGCTGCCGTGATCGCATATTTGTAGACCGCGCCCGCCGTCACGCCGGGAATGAAAAGCTCCCAGACGCCCGGGCCGAGTCGGCGGCGCATCGGGTGGCGGCGAATGTCCCAGGCGTTGAAATCGCCGACCACCGCGACATGGGCTGCGTTGGGCGCCCAGACTGCGAAGAGAACGCCGTCGACGCCGTCGATGGTGCGCAGATTGGCCCCGAGCCTGGTCGAGAGATCGAAATGACGGCCCTCGGCGAAGAGATAGATGTCGTCCTCGGAAAGCAGCAGTCCGAAGCTGTAGGCGTCGGCGGCTTCAGTGATGCCGCCGGACCAGGCGGCGCGAAGGCGGTAAGGCTCGTGCGAGGGCGCCAGCGCCTCGAACAGGCCATTGCCTTGGCCGACCATCGCGGTGGTCTGTCGCGTCTCGCCGTCGCCTGTGACGAGCTCGACATAGTTCGCGCCCGGCAGGAAGGCGCGGACGACATTCGCGCCGTTGACGGAGTGGCGGCCGAGCACGGCAAAAGGGTCGGGATGGCGGGCGTCTTCCAGAAGTGCGACGTCGCGCTCCGGCAGGCTTGGCAGTCTCAGGTCAGTGTGACGCGTCATCGGCCGTCGATCCCGCTATAGAGCCTGTTCCACGAAAGGCGCGGAATCATCGATGATGCAACGCAACAGAAAGTGGTTGCGTTCCCGCCCGCGGCTGCGGCGAAACGCGCCTGCCGCGGATGGAACCAAAACTTTGCAAACAGGGTTGTCACACGGCGCACGGGCCGCGCGATAGGGAGGATTTCGATGAGCCGGGAACAGATCGTCCGCGACACCGCCTATGCCATCTGGGAAGCCGAGGGCAAGCCGGTCGGCCGCGATGCCCAGCACTGGCAGCAGGCGGAGGAGCGGGTCGCGGCGATGCTTGCGAAGCCGCCGGCCAAATCGAAACCGCCCGCCAAGGCCGCCGCCACAAGGGCTGCTCCGAAAAAGCCGAAGAACGGGTAGCGGGAAGCGCCGCCGACTGTCGCACGAAATCCGGCTCAGGCCGCCAGCGCCCTGGCGTAGACATCGGCGTAGCGATGCGTCGGACGGCTCCAGTCGAAGCGCTTGGCCATGGCGTGCTCGCGCATCTGCTTGAAGGCGCGCTTGGTCTTGAAGGCCTGCAGCGCGCGCGTCACCGCCGAGGTCAGGCCCGCCCCGGTCAGCGACGAGAACAGGAAGCCCGAAAGACCGTCCTCGATGGTGTCGACGAGGCCGCCGGTGCGGTAGGCGATCGGCAGGGTGCCGAAGCGCTGCGCATACATCTGGCTCAGGCCGCAAGGCTCGAAGCGCGATGGCATCAACAGGAAATCGCTGGCGGCGAAGATACGGCGCGCCTCGGCGTCGTCGAAGCCGATGCGGGCCGCGATCGAGGCGGGGTTCTGCCGGGCGAGGCGCTCGATGGCGTCCTCGAGCCTTGGTTCGCCGCGGCCGGTTACGACGAGCTGGCCGCCATTGGCGACGATGGTCTCGGCCGCCTCGATCGAGAGATCGATGCCCTTCTGGTGGACCAGCCGCGAGATGATCGAGAACAGCGGCCCGCGCGACGGGGGAAGATCGAAGGTCTTGCGGATATCCTCGGCGTTCTGCTGCTTCCATTGGCGGATCAGCTGCATGCGCGTTTTCTCGCCGGCGACGGGCGAGGTCCAGCTGTCGTCGATGCCGTTGACGATGCCGGTCAGGCGGCCCTCATCCATCCGCGTCCTGAGCAGGCCTTCCAGCCCGCAGCCATGCTCTGCCGTGGTGATCTCGCGGGCATAGGTCTCACTCACCGTGGTGACGTGGGAGCCGTAGAAGATGCCGGTCTTGAGGAACGAGATCTTGCCATGGAACTCGGCTCCGTTGACCGAGAAGGCGAGGTCGGGAATGCCGAGCGCGCCCATGCGCGCGGGCTGGTACAGGCCCTGATAGGCGAGGTTGTGGATCGTCAGGATCGACGGCGTCGTCAGCCCCTTCCAGCGCAGATAGCCCGGCGTAAGCGCGGAGGGCCAGTCGTTGACGTGGACGACGTCGGGCTTCCAGTTCGGATCGGCCTCGCCGGCTGCAAGCTCGGCGGCAGCGAGCGAAAGCCTGGCGAAGCGGATGTCGTTGTCGGCGAAATCGCCGCCGGCGAAGGGGCCGTAGGGCGAGCCCTCCCGGTCATAAAGTTCGTCGCAGAGAACGGTGTAGATCGTCAGCCCGTCAGGCATGGAAAAGCGCCCGAGCGACCAGGGCGGCAGGCTCGCCGTGCGAGGCATCTGAGCGACGACATCCATCGCCGGCTTGTATTTGCGGACCTGCCGGAAACCGGGGATCAGCACGCGCACGTCGCAGAGCGCGCGCAACTGGCGCGGCAGGGCCGAAGACACCTCGCCAAGCCCGCCGGCCTTGACGAAATCGCCCATCTCGGAGGTGACGAAAAGCAGCTTCGTGGTTGCAGGCAGAGTCGTGCGCGGATCGAGCGCGCCGTCCTTGACGGCGGCGGCATAGGTCAAGGCATGGCCTGAAGTCGCGGAGGTCGTTTCCATACCCGCCTGCTTCGTAGCCTCTGCCATCATCAATGTCCTCGCCAGCTGCGGATTTCAGAACACTCGGGAGCGGTTAAAGTTCCATGTTGCGGTGCAAAATATTCATGCAAGTTCGGGGCCGTCGCGCGGGAACAGGGACGCCTTGCGCGACGTTGCAGGCTTCGCGGCAGGCGTAACCGAACTATGCGGCGGAGGAGTGACGGCGGCTGCCGTCGCCACCGCGCAGCCTGACCGCCGCGAGGGGCTTTAGGCATGGCTGACGATAACGGGATGCGCTTCGATGTCGAGGCCGGACAGGCAACCGAACTCGGGGCCGTCTGGGACGGGGAGGGTACGAATTTCGCGCTGTTCTCAACCCATGCCGAACGTGTCGAGCTCTGCCTGTTCGACGAGGCCGGCGCGACCGAGATCGCCCGCGTCACGCTGCCGGAATACACCAACGAGATCTGGCACGGCTATCTGCCGGGCGTGAAGCCGGGGCAGCGCTATGGCTATCGCGTCCATGGCCGCTTCGCGCCCGAGGAGGGCCACCGCTTCAACCCCAACAAGCTGCTGCTCGACCCCTATGCCAGGGAGTACTCCGGCGAGATCGCCTGGAACGAGGCCCATTACGGCTACGACGTCAACGCCGAGGCCGACAAGGATCTGAGCTTCAGCGAACTCGACTGCGCGCCCTTCACGCAAAAATGTGTCGTTTGCGACTGGAAGGCCGATGCGAAGGCGCCGGCAAAGCCCGTCGTGCCGTGGGACAGGACGATCTTCTACGAGACCCATGTCCGCGGCTTCACCAAACTCCACGGGGGCGTGCCGGAGGCGATGCGCGGCACCTTCGACGGGCTCGGCGAGAAGGCCGTCGTCGACTACATCAAGAGCCTCGGCGTCACCTCCGTCGAGCTTTTGCCGGTACATGCCTATCTCGACGACCACCATCTCCAGCCCAAGGGCCTGCGCAACTACTGGGGCTACAACACCATCGGCTTCTTTGCGCCGATGGGCCGCTATGAGGGCAAAGCCGGGCTCGCCTCTTTCCGCGACATGGTGCGCAAGTTTCACGATGCCGGGCTCGAGGTCATCCTCGACGTGGTCTACAACCACACCGCCGAGGGCAACGAGATGGGGCCGACGCTCTCCTTCAAGGGCATCGACAATTTCGCCTATTACCGCACGATGCCGGACGATCCGCGCTTCTACATCAACGACACCGGCACCGGGAACACGGTCAACACCAGCCATCCGCGCGTCTTGCAGATGGTGCTGGATTCGCTGCGCTACTGGACGCAGGTCATGGAGGTCGACGGCTTCCGCTTCGATCTCGGCACCATCCTCGGGCGCGAGCCCGAAGGGTTCGACCAGCGTGGCGGCTTTTTCGACGCGATGGGGCAGGACCCCGTGCTGCGCAAGGTCAAGCTGATCGGCGAGCCCTGGGACATCGGGCCGGGCGGCTATCAGGTCGGCGGGTTTCCGCCGGGCTGGGCCGAATGGAACGACAAATACCGCGACACGGCCCGCGCCTACTGGAAGAGCGAGGAGGGTATCATCCGCGATCTCGCGGCGCGCGTGACCGGTTCGGGCGACGTCTACGATCTGCGCGGGCGCAGGCCATGGTCGAGCGTGAACTTCATCACCGCCCATGACGGCTTCACGCTGAACGACGTCGTCTCCTATGACGGGAAGCACAACGACGCGAATGGCGAGGACAACAGGGACGGCCACGGCCACAACCTGTCCTTCAACTTCGGCGTCGAGGGGCCGACGGACGATGAAGGCGTCATCGCCGCCCGCGAGCGCCAGAAGCGCAATCTGCTGGCGACGCTGCTGCTCTCGCACGGCACGCCGATGATCCTGGCCGGAGACGAACTCGGCCATACGCAGGACGGCAACAACAACGTCTATGCGCAGGACAACGAGCTTTCCTGGATCAAATGGGATGGCCTCACCGACAGGGACAAGGCGCTGACCGCCTTTGTCCGGCGCGTGACGAAACTGCGCGCCGACCACGCCATCTTCCGTCGCGCGAGCTTCCGCGACGGCTGCGTGCTGCGCTGGGTCAACCCGGCCGGCGGCGACCAGCAGGAGGAGCATTGGGACGACGAGGGCGTACGCGCCATCGGGCTTTTGATGCATACGCCGGAGGTCGAGCAGGGCGGCGACGAGGCGTTGATCCTGTTCAACGCCTTCGACGGCGAGGTCGTGTTCAAGCTCCCGGCGCGGGTGAAGGCGGGATCATGGTCCGTGGTGCTCGACACGGAGACCGGGCCGGGCTCCGACGAGGGGCGCAAGGGCCTGAAGGCGGACAGCGAGATCACGCTCTCGCCACGCTCGCTGATCGTACTAATGTGAGGGCTTGTTCGTAGCTGCTTTTGTAGTTACAAATCGCTATGGGCTTTCAGTGGGACGAGGATAAGAGCGCGTCCAACGAAGCCAAGCATGGTCTGTCCTTTACGCAGGCCGCGCAAATCTTTCGAGGGTTCGTCGTCAAAACCATTGATTGGCGTCGCGACTATGGTGAGGTTCGCGGGCGGGCTCTGGGTGTTTTCGACGGCGAGGTGCTGTGCGTCGTCTTTGCGGAACGCGACAGCGATATTCGCATCATTTCCGCATGGAAGGCCGGGAAGCGTGAGCGTCAAAGATATGAAACGAACCGAAAAGATCGTGCGCTACGAAAGCCTTGACGATATCCCAATGCCGCCTCCCCTGTCCCGTGAGGTCAAGGAGATGACGGACGAGGAGATCGAGCGGCGCGCCGCCGAAGATCCCGATGCCGGGATCGTGCCGCCCGGTTTCTGGGACAATGCCGAGATCGTCGAACCCGACGGCACCGAGCAGATCACCTTGCGGCTGCCGCGCCGGGTGCTCAGCCATTTCAAGGCGACCGGCAAAGGCTATCAGAGCCGCATCAGCGCTGTGCTGGCGAGCTATGTCGATTCGACGCGAAAGGCCGGTTGAAGGGAGACCTCGCGCCAGAGCGACAGGCTTCTCGGGGCTAGGGTGTCGGTATCCGCGGCCCCCGACGAGCATATGAGACGCTGCCAGGCCGAGCGACCTTGGACGGAAAGGGCTGCCGGGTCCCGCCCGAGATTGACGGCGATCAGAAGTCGTTCCGCGCCGCCTGCGAGCAACAGGCACAGCGCATCGAGCTCTCCCCATTCATGATCAGCGATTGGCGATCCCTCCGGCTTCAGCCAGAGCGCATCGGGCGGCTCGCCCATGCCGGTCAGGAAGGTCTCGGCGCGTAATAGCGGATTTTCCCGCCGCAGCCGCGACAGCTCCGCGACGAAGGCGATCAGCCCCGCGTCCGTGCCCTGCCAATCCAGCCAAAAGCCTTCATTATCCTGGGCATAGGCGTTGTTGTTGCCAGATTGAGTCTGGCCGAATTCGTCGCCGGCCTGCAGCATCGGGATCCCGCGCGAGAGAAACAGCGTCGCCAGCAAAGCGCGCATGTCGCGGCTGCGGGCGGCGATGATCGCGGCATCCGTGCTCGCGCCCTCGACGCCGTTGTTCCAGCTATGGCTGTCATTGTCGCCGTCGCGGTTGTCCTCGCCATTGGCCTCGTTGTGCTTGGCCGAGAAGCTGATGAGATCGGCCAGCGTGAAGCCGTCATGGGCCGCGATGAAGTTGATGCTGGCCCGAGGCCCGCGATGGCGCTCGGCGAAGAGGTCCGACGAGCCGGCAAGCCGCGTCGCCAGCGCGCCTGCAGCGCCGTCGTCGCCGCGCCAGAAGCGCCTGACATCGTCGCGATAGCGCCCGTTCCATTCGGCGAAGGGCGCGGGGAACTCTCCCAGCCTGTAGCCGCCGGGGCCGATGTCCCAGGGCTCGGCAATCAGGAGCGCCTGCGACAGGTCTGGATCCTGCAGGATCGCCGAGAAGAGCGGCGCGTCCTGCGAATAGCCGGTGTCGGAGCGGCCCATCACGGTGCCGAGGTCGAAGCGGAAACCGGCGACGCCGAGCGCGCGCCAGTGCCGGAGCGCATCCATCGCCATGCGTACGACCGGCGCGCGGTCGAGCGCCAGCGTATGGCCGCAGCCGGTGTCGTTGATCAGGCGGCCTGGGTCGTCGGCGGCGTGGCGATAATAGACGGCGTTGTCGAAGCCGCGCAGGCAAATGGTCGCGCCATGCTCGTCGCTCTCGGCGGTGTGGTTCAGCACGATGTCGAGGATCACGCCGATCCCGGCTTGCGCATAGGCTTTGCACAACGCGCGCAGATCGGCTTCGCCGCCCGGTGCGAGACGGGGATCGAGAGCAAAGAAGTTCACCGGGTTGTAGCCCCAGGCGTTGGCGAGCCCTAGCGGCGGCAGATGGCGCTCGTCCATCCAGGCCGCCACCGGCATCAGTTCGACATGGCTGACGCCAAGCCGCCGGAGATGGTCGATGATCGCAGGCTCGCGCAGCGCCGCGAGCGTGCCGCGCAATGGCGGGGGTACGGAGGGATGGCGCATCGAGAAGGATTTGACGGCCAGTTCATAGATGAAACCGGGCGTCGTTTCGCGGCCGCTGCGGAGTATGGGCGAATGCGGTGCGGTCACGACACAGCGCGGTACGAGGTCGGCTGTATCGACGCCGCGCTGCGCCAACCGCGGGTCCCAGCGGAAGGGGCGGTCGACCAGCGTCGCGTAGGGGTCGATCAACAGCTTGGTCGCATCGAAACGATGGCCGAGCTCTGGCTGCCACGGCCCCTCGACGCGAAAGCCATAGCGCAGGCCGGGTTCGGCTCGCGCGAGCGTCCCGTGATGGATGTCGCCGCTGCGGCAGGGCAGGGGCAGGCGGGCGGTTTCGCGTTCGCCGGCCTCGTCGAACAGGCAGAGATCGACCCTTTCGCCGTTGCGCGAGAAGACCGCGAAGGCAACGCCCTCAGCTGTGACGGTCGTGCCCATCCGCGCAGGCAGCGCATTGGGTTCGATCCGCCATGGCTTGTCCAATGCGTTCAAGCCTTGGCTGCGACGCCGGCCGGGACGTGCCAGATGCGTTCGGCATACTCGCGAACGGCGCGGTCTGCGCTGAACCAGCCGCAATTGGCGGTGTTGGCGATCGACATCGTCCACCAGCGCTCCTGGTCGGCCCAGAGGCCGTCGATGCGGCGCTGCGCCTGCCGATAGCTCTCGAAATCGTTCAGGACCATGAACCAGTCATTGGCGCGCAGGCCGTCGACCAGTCCCTTGTAGCGGTCGCGTTCGCGCGGAGAAAATACCCCGCTTGCGATGGCGTCGAGCACGCCTTCGAGATGGGGGGCCGCGCCGATGACCTCGTCGATCGGGCGAGGGCTGCGTTTTGCGACCTCGACCTCGGCTGCGCTCATGCCGAAGATCACGATGTTGTCGAGCCCGACGCGCTCGCTGATCTCGATATTGGCGCCGTCCATCGTGCCGATCGTGATCGCGCCGTTGAGTGCGAACTTCATGTTGCCGGTGCCCGACGCCTCCAGCCCGGCGGTCGAGATCTGTTCAGAGACGTCGGCGGCAGGGATGATGATCTCGGCGGCGCTGACATTGTAATTCGGCAGGAAGACGACTTTCAGCCGGTCGCGGGTGGTGATGTCGTTGTTCACGACGGTCGCGACGTCGTTGATCAGGTTGATGATCGCCTTGGCCGTGCCGTAGTTCGAGGCAGCCTTGCCGGCGAAAATCTTCACGCGCGGCGCCCAGTCGCGATAGGGCTCGGAGCGGATCGCATCGTAAAGCGCGATCGTCTCGAGGATGTTGAGCAACTGGCGCTTGTATTCATGGATGCGCTTGATCTGCACGTCGAACAGCGCGGAGGGATCCACCACCACGCCGGTCTCGTGGCGGATCACCTGCGCGAGCTTCAGCTTGTTCTGCCGGCGGATCGCGACGAGCCGCTCATGCAGCGCGGTGTCGCCGGCATGCTTCGAGAGCCCGTCGATCCGGGTGATGTCATCGCTGACGCCGCCGCAGACCTCCTCCAGCAGCTTGGTCAGGCCGGGATTGGCTGACAGCAGCCATCGACGCGGCGTGATGCCGTTGGTGACGTTGGTGATGCGGTCCGGGAAGATGGCGTGCAGCGGCGCGAACACCGTCTCCTGCATCAGCCTCGAATGCAGCGCCGAAACGCCGTTGACCGTGTGCGAACCGACGAAGGCGAGATGGGCCATGCGCACGCGCCGGCCATGCGATTCGTCGATCAGCGAGATCCTGGAGAGATCGACGGTGTCGCCGCCGGCCGAGCGGCGCACGCCGTCGAGGAAGCGGGCGTTGATGCCGAAGATGATCTGCATGTGACGCGGCAGAAGCCGCTCCATCAGGGCAACCGGCCAGGTCTCCAGCGCTTCGGGCAGCAGAGTGTGGTTGGTGTAGGAGATCGTGCCGCTGGTGATGGTCCAGGCGTCTTCCCAGGAGAAGCCGTGATCGTCGATCAGCAGGCGCATCAGTTCGGCGACGGCCAGCGCCGGATGGGTGTCGTTGAGCTGGATCGCGACCTTCTCGGGCAGGTTGTCGAGCTTGCCGAACTGGCGGTAATGCCGGCGCACCAGATCCTGCAGCGAGGCTGAGGTGAAGAAGAACTCCTGCCGCAGCCGGAGTTCCTGGCCGGCGGGCGTGGAATCGTTGGGGTAGAGCACCTTCGAGATCGCCTCGGCGCGGTTGCGCTCGGCGACGGCGCCGACCAGGTCGCCCTGGTTGAAGGCGTCGAGGGAAAGCGGATGCATTGCGCGTGCCCGCCAAAGCCGCAACGTCGACGCGTCGCGCCCGCGCCAGCCGACGATCGGCGTATCATAGGCGACGGCGAAGACGGTTTCTTCCGGAGTCCAGATAACCTCTCCGGCCTTTTCGGTGGCTGCTACCGCGCCGCCGAAGCAGATCTGGTAGGCGCTCTCGCGGCGCTCGAACTCCCAGGGGTTACGGAAGGAGAGCCAGTCCTCGGGAATCTCGACCTGCTTGCCGGCTTCGATGCGCTGCTTGAACAGGCCGTGGTCGTAGCGGATGCCGTAGCCGAGCGCGGGAATGCCGGTCGAGGCCATCGCCTCCATGTAGCAGGCCGCAAGCCTGCCGAGGCCGCCATTGCCGAGCGCGGCGTCGGGTTCGATGGTCTCGATCGCGCCGAGGTCGACGCCGAGATCGGCCATGGCCTGCGCGACAGCGCCGGTGAGGCCCAGATTGTTGAGCGCATCGGCAAGCGAGCGGCCGATCAGGAACTCCAGCGAGAGATAATAGACCCGCTTGCGCCCGGTCCTGTAGCTCTCGCGTGTCGAATGCTGCCAGACATCGATGACGTGATCGCGCACGGCCAGGATCGCCGCCGTGAGCCAGTCATGCGGCTGGGCGACCGAGGGATTCTTGCCGAGCGAATAGGTCAGCTTCCTGACGATCTCGGCCTTGAGTGTCTCGACCAGATTAGCCGATTTGGACGTGTTTGCGGCTTTGGTCTGCGAGGCGGTGTCGGTCAAGGCGTCGGAATCCCGGCTGTTGTCGATGGGGTGGAGTGTCGAGGCAAGTCAGACCCAAGTCCAGCCGAAAGCGCCATGCCGGAGCCTCTTTCGCGGGCAGCCGACGGACAAGGATAAGCCGGCGACCACGCGGCCGCCGGCTTCGTCGATTGTCTCGAAGTCCTGCGTCGCCGGCCTCAGTTCAGCTGGCTGCGGGTTTCCTCGCGGGCGCGTTCACCGATTTGCTTGGCGCCGCTCATCGCCGATCCGGTAATGCCGACAACGCTCGTCCACGCATTGCGGGTGTAGGCGCCCTCATGGACGACAGCGTCATATCCGATCGCGAGAACTGCGATGATCAAAAGAAGCCGGAACATGATTATCCCTCCCATGTCGAACCTGTCCCTTACAACGCGCGGTTGCGCCGAGGGTTCCAGCATGCGCCTTCGGTGCGGCGCTGCGACGATCGGTCCCGGCGTCGGACTGGCGAAAGGAACAGAGTTTCGGTAAGAACATAACAGGAACAATGGAGGTTGCCTTGGCTCAACTGACCACCATGCAGAAGCTGGAAATCCTCAGCGACGCCGCGAAATACGACGCCTCCTGCGCCTCCAGCAACACGACCAAGCGCGATTCGCTGGGCGGTAAGGGCATCGGCTCGACCACTGGCTCGGGTATCTGCCATTCCTATGCGCCGGACGGGCGCTGCATCTCGCTGCTCAAGATCCTGCTGACGAATTTCTGCAGCTATGACTGCGTGTTCTGCATCAACCGCTCGTCCAGCAATGTCGCGCGCGCCCGGTTTTCGGTCGAGGAGGTGGTCGATCTCACGCTGAATTTCTACAAGCGCAACTATATCGAAGGGCTGTTCCTGTCCTCGGGCATCATCCGCTCGCCGGATTACACGATGGCGGAGATGGTGCGGGTCGCTCAGACTTTGCGGCAGAGCCATGATTTTCGCGGCTACATTCACCTCAAGCTGATCCCGAGCGCCAGTCCCGATCTGGTGGCGCAGGCCGGGCTCTTCGCCGACCGCGTCTCGATCAATGTCGAGCTGCCCAGCGAGACCTCGTTGAAGCGGTTCGCGCCGGAAAAGCAGTCGCGCGACATCCGCTCGGCGATGGGCGGGCTCAGACTCAGGATCGAGGAGGGCAAGGCGGAACGCGCCCGCAGCCGCAAAGCGCCGTCCTTCGCGCCGGCGGGGCAGAGCACGCAGATGATCGTCGGGGCGGACGGGGCGAGCGACGCCGCGATCCTGGATCGCAGCGCGCAGCTCTATGGCGCGTTCGGGCTCAGGCGCGTCTACTATTCGGCGTTCAGCCCGATCCCGGACGCATCGAGCCAGCTGCCGCTTTCCGATCCGCCGCTGATGCGCGAGCACCGGCTCTACCAGGCCGACTGGCTGACGCGGCTTTATGGCTTCGAGGTCGGCGAAATCCTCGATTCGGCTTCGGGCGAGATGCTCGATCTTGCGATCGACCCCAAGCTCGCCTGGGCGCTGCGGCATCGCGAGCGCTTCCCGGTCGATGTCAACAAGGCCGATCGCGAGGCGCTGCTGCGGGTGCCGGGGCTGGGCACGCGCAGCGTCGGCCGCATCCTCGAGATGCGGCGTTTTCGCCGGCTGAGGCTGGACGATGTCGGCAAGCTCGCGCGCTCGGTCACGACGCTGCGCAACTTCATCGTCGCGGAGGGCTGGCGACCGGGCGCCCTGCTCGACAGCGAGCGGCTGCGGCTGCATCTGGCGCCGCGCCCCCGGCAACTGGCGCTGCTGTGACCTTCCTCGCGCGACTGGAGCATCCCGCCGATTTCGAGGGCTGGCGGCGGCAGGCGCGGGTGCTGGCGCGCGGCGACATCCTGCCGGGCGACATCGTCTGGCTGACCGGCGACGAGCCGGCCGGGCTGTTCGATGCGCAAGCCGTCGAGGGTGCGGCAGGCGCTCCTGGTCGCGAATTGACCGTCCCGCGCGATTTCCCCGATCTCGCCGCGCAGGTCGTGTGCCATTGCGATCCCGAGCGGTTCGGACTGCTCTATCGGCTGCTCCTCCGCCTGCAGGGAGAGCCGAACCTGCTGAAGGTCGCAAGCGATGACGACGTGCATCGTGCGCAGGCGATGGCCAAAGCGGTGCGGCGCGACATGCACAAGATGACCGCCTTCGTGCGCTTCCGCGAGGTCGTCGGTCCCGATGGCGGCGAGGCGTTCGTCGCCTGGTTCGAGCCCGAGCACTTCATCGTCGAACGCGTCTCTTCGTTCTTCGTGAAGCGCTTTTCGGCGATGGCCTGGTCGATCCTGACGCCGCGGCGTTCGCTGCATTGGGACGGGGAGGCGCTGCATTTCGCAGCCGGCGCAGCGAGAGCCGATGCGCCCGACGACGACGCGATGGAGGCGTATTGGCTGACCTACTACGCCAATATCTTCAATCCGGCCCGGCTCAAGATCAAGGCGATGAAGGCGGAGATGCCGGAGAAATACTGGCGCAATCTTCCCGAGGCCGAGTTGATCGCTCCCCTGATCGCCGGCGCGGCCCGGCGCGCGGAGGAGATGGTGGCGAAGATGCCGACCGTGCCGCCGGAGCGGCATGCGAGACAGCTGACGCGGCAGAGCGCGGTGGCGCCCGCGGAGCCGGCCGCGCTCGAAACCTGGCAGGACACAGCCGATGCGGCGCGTGCCTGCGAGCGCTGCGGCCTGTGTCGCGACGCGACGCAGACTGTGTTCGGCGAGGGCCCGCTCGATGCGCCGGTCATGTTCGTCGGCGAGCAGCCCGGCGACCAGGAGGATCTGGCAGGAAAGCCGTTTGTCGGTCCGGCCGGACGGGTCTTCGACCGCGCCATGGCGGAAGCGGGCCTCGACCGGACGCGCGCCTATGTCACCAACGCGGTGAAGCATTTCAAATTCGAGCTGCGCGGCAAGCGCCGCATCCACCAGAAGCCGAATGCCGGCGAAGTCAGCGCCTGCCGCTTCTGGCTGGGACTTGAGCGGGAGTTCGTGCGACCGAAGCTGATCGTGGCGCTGGGTACGACCGCGCTGACCTCGCTGCTCGGGAGGACCACGACGCTGTCCTCGGTACGGGATCGGGACATCACGCTTCCGGATGGCACGAGGCTGCTGGCGACGGTGCACCCATCCTATCTGCTGCGGCTGCCCGACGAGGATCAAAGCCGCCGCGAGAGCGCGCGCTTCATCGCCGATCTCAAAAGGGTGGGCGCGATCATGCCGGAGATGAGTCTGACGCCGACGGCGTAAGCCGGGTTGCAATTTCTTCTCGCGAGCCCTCATCCTGAGGAGCCGCGAAGCGGCGTCTCGTAGGATGCTGCAGAAGGCTCCCGAGAAAACTGGAGCGTCCTTCGAGACGCGACCTCCGGTCGCTCCTCAGGATGAGGGCCGAGGGTTGCATGTTCGAGGATCTGAAGGGCAAGCGCGTTCTGGTGACGGGCGCGTCGTCGGGGCTCGGGGCGCATTTCACGAGGGTTTTGGCTGGCCATGGTGTGCATGTCGTGGCCGCGGCGCGGCGGCTCGACCGACTGACCGAACTGGCGCGGTCCTGCGCCGATCTGCCGGGCAAGGTCACGCCGCTGGTGCTTGATGTCGGCTCGGTCGCCGCGATCGAAGCGGGTCTGGCGCAGGCAGAGGCGGCGATGGGCGGGCTCGACGTCCTCATCAACAATGCCGGCATCGCCGAGCCGCAGCGCGCGATCGACCTCACAGAGGCGCAATGGGACGCTCATCTCGACATCAACCTGAAGGGCTGCTTCTTCGCGGCGCAGGGGGCGGCGCGGATCATGACGCGGCAGGAGAGCGGCGGCGCGATCGTCAACATCGCCTCGATCCTGGGCGAGCGCGTCGCGATCTCGGTTGCGCCCTATGCGGCGGCCAAGGCCGGGCTCGTCCAGCTCACCAAGGCGCTGGCGCTGGAATGGGCGCGCCACAAGGTGCGAGTGAACGCGCTTGAGCCGGGCTATGTCGTCACCGACATCAACCGCGATTTCTTCGGCACGGAAGCCGGGCAGGCGATGATCCGGCGTATCCCGATGCGACGCGCGGCCGAACTTGCCGATCTCGACGGGCCGCTGCTGCTGCTCTGCTCCGACGCCTCGCGCTTCATGACCGGGACGGCGATTGCGGTCGATGGCGGGCATCTGGTGAGCGGGTTATGAGAGCACCGTCATGCTCGGGCTTGTCCCGAGCATCTCCGGCAAGAGACTCTCGGGTCTGCGCTTCGCTTCGCCCGAGAATGGCGGCGAGTCAGGGCAGCAACTCCTTCAGCCGCAGCAGCGCGATCGTCTCGACCTGCGCCAGCGCGGTCTCGAACTCCTGCTCCGGCGTGCTTTTCAGCCGGGTCTCGAAAGCCGCGACGATCTCATCCTTGGTCAGACCCTTCACAGCGATGATGAAGGGAATGCCGAAACGCGCCTTGTAAGCCTCGTTGAGCGCGGTGAAGCGAACGCGCTCGTCGCCGCTCAGCCGGTCGAGCCCGGCTGAGGCCTGCTCATGCGTCGATTCAGGCGTCAGTTCGCCGGCCGCCGCGAGCTTGCCGGCGAGATCTGGATGAGCGAGCAGCAGGCTGCGCTTCTGCTCCCGCGAACCGGCCTTCATCGCCTTGGTCATGGCGGCATGAAGCGCGATGACGGCGTTTTCCGCTTCGCCGAGACCGGCATCGTGGGCGGCCTCCGCGACCCAGGGCGAATGCTCCCAGACGCGTCCGAAGACCTCGACGAAGAGCGCTTTGGGCAGCTTTGAAGGGACATAGCCGCCAGCCGGGGGATGGTGCCTGATCCAGTGCCGGGCGATGTCGAGCCGGGTCGCGACCCAGACCTCGCTATGGCTCTGGACGTAGTCGAGGAAGCGCGCGAGCGCGGCAGCGCGGCCGGGCCGGCCGACGAGCCGGCAATGCAGCCCCACCGACATCATCTTCGGCGCGGCGTCGCCCTCGGCATAGAGCGTGTCGAACGTATCCTTGAGATAGGCGAAGAACTGGTCGCCGGCGTTGAAGCCCTGCGGCGTGGCGAAGCGCATGTCGTTGGCGTCGAGCGTATAGGGCACGGCGAGCTGCGGGCCGTTCGGCCCTTCGAGCCAATAGGGCAGTTCGTCGGAATAGACGTCGGCCGTGTAGAGGAAGCCGCCCTCGGCCATCATCAGCGGCGTGGTGCGCTCGGAGGTGCGGCCCTGATAGAAGCCGAGCGGGCGCTCGCCGGTCAATTCCCGCTGAATGCGAATGGCTTCGTCGATATCGGCACGCTCGCGCTCTGCGGGCACGTCGCGATAGTCGATCCATTTCAGGCCGTGCGTCGCGATCTCCCAGCCAGCCTCCTGCATCGAGTCGACGATCCCGGGATAGCGCTGCAGCGCGCTCGCCACCGCAAAGACCGTGACGGGCATTTTGCGCTCGGTGAACATGCGCCACAGCCGCCAGTAGCCGGCGCGCGAGCCGTATTCGTAGATCGACTCCATGTTCATGTGGCGCTGGCTGGGGAAGGGTTGCGCGCCCACGATCTCCGACAGGAACGCCTCGGAGGCGGCGTCGCCATGCAGGATGTTGTTCTCCCCGCCCTCCTCGTAATTGATCACGAACTGCACGGCGATGCGCGCGCCGCCCGGCCAATGCGGGTTGGGCGTGTCGCGGCCATAGCCTTCGAGATCACGGGGGTAGGGGGCGTCGGTCATGGGTTCAGCTGCCGCGATAGGTCGAATAGCTCCATGGCGAGGCCAGGAGCGGGACATGATAATGGCCGTCGGGATCGGCGATGCCGAAGCGCAGCGGCACGATGTCGAGGAAAGCGGGCTGCGGCAAAGCGAGGCCCGTCGACCGGAAATAGGCGCCGATCGCGAAGGTCAGCTCGTAGGTTCCCGGCCTGAACGCCTCGCCCGCCAGCATCGGCGCATCGGTGCGGCCATCGGCATTGGTCGCGGTCATGGCGAGGCGCTCGCGGCCGCCATCGTCGGCGAGACGGTACAGCGTCACGGCGACGCCGGCGGCAGGCTTGCCGGTGACGGTGTCCAGCACATGCGTCGAAAGGCGTCCCATCGTGGCGCTCATGCTCCTGGTTGCATTTTGTGTTTAGCGGCTTGGCTGGACGCGCGAAAGCCGGGCCGGTGCCGCGCCGATGGGCAATTGCGGTGCGAAAGTCGCAGGCCTGTCGCAATTTTCGGCGGTTTGCTGATGACGCGCCCGTCGACCCGGATTTAGGCTCGTCTCTGGCGTCAGGACGCGCCGTCCGCGCGGCCGACGGTTCTGATTTGGTGTGCCATGACGCTTGCGCTCGATGCCTCCGCCGCGCCGCCCGGGAGCGTTCATCCCGTCGACGAGATGCTGCCGGCCTCGAAGCTTTCCGCGCTCGGGCTCCAGCATGTGCTGGTGATGTATGCCGGCGCCGTGGCGGTGCCGCTCATCATCGGCCGCGCGCTGAAGCTGCCGCCGGACCAGATCGCGCTTCTGATCAACGCCGATCTCTTCGCCTGCGGCATCGCCACGCTGATCCAGTCATACGGGATCGGCCCTTTCGGTATCCGTCTGCCGGTGATGATGGGCGTGACCTTCGCGGCAGTGAGCCCGATGGTGGCGATGGCCGGCAATCCCGATCTCGGCGTGCAGGGTATCTTCGGCGCGGTCATCGCCGGCGGCGTCTTCGCGACGCTGGTCGCGCCGCTGATCAGCCGGCTGCTGCCGTTCTTCCCGCCGGTGGTGACCGGCACGATCATCCTGATGATCGGCATTTCGCTGATGCGCGTCGGCGTGAACTGGGCCGCGGGCGCGGCATCGCCCAATCTGCCCGGCTATGGCGAGCCGATCCATCTCGGCATGGCCGCCTTCGTGCTCATCCTGATCCTGGCCATCACCAAATATGTGAAGGGCTTCTTCAGCAACGTTGCCGTGCTGGTCGGGATCGTCGTCGGCTGCGTGATCTCGGCGGCGCTCGGCATGATGCATTTCGCCAAGGTCGGCGATGCCGCCTGGTTTGCCCTGATCACGCCGTTCGCCTTCGGCGTGCCGAAATTCGATCTCGTCGCCGCGCTGACCATGTCCATCGTGATGATCGTGGTGATGATCGAATCGGCGGGCATGTTCCTCGCGCTCGGCACCATGACCGGCAAGACGATCACGCAGGACGACATGACGCGTGGTCTGCGCACCGACGGCATCGGTACGGTGATCGGCGGCGTCTTCAACACCTTCCCGTATACGTCCTTCTCGCAGAATGTCGGGCTCGTCGGCGTCACCGGCGTGCGCTCGCGCTGGGTCACGATCGCCGGCGGGCTGATCATGGTCGTGATGGGCCTCGTGCCCAAGCTCGGCGCGCTGGTCGAATCGGTGCCGCTCTTCGTGCTCGGCGGCGCGGGCATCGTGATGTTCGGGATGGTGGCGGCGACCGGCATCCGCATCCTGCAGGACGTCGACTACAAGACCAACCGCAACAACCTCTATATCGTCGCGATCTCGATCGGCTTCGGCATGATTCCCCTGGTCGCGCCGACCTTCTTCTCAAAACTGCCCAAGGCGCTCGATCCGTTCCTGCATTCTGGAATCCTGCTGGCGGCGGTGATGGCTGTCGTGCTCAACGTCTTCTTCAACGGCGTGGCATCGGCGGAGGAGGCGAAGGCTGCGGCTGCGCGCAACAGCCATGGTTCGGAGTGAGGCGCTGCGCTAGCCTTGGTCCGTCCTCAATCGACTCGACCGGGTCATCCCGGGCGACCGAAGGGAGACCCGGGATCCATTCCAGAACCTTTCCGCGAAGCGTTCTGGAATGGATCCCGGATCTCCGCTTCGCTGCGTCCGGGATGACTGCGCGCTTCTGGAGGATATAAGCGGAGATGCTCGACGCCTATCTGATGGAGTGGGGGAGCCAGCTTCTGCGCTGGCTGCATGTGATCACCGCGATCGCCTGGATCGGCTCGTCCTTCTTCTTCATCCATCTCGACGCCTCGCTCAGGCCAGCCGCCGACATTCCGCCGGGCGAGGGAGGCCGCGCCTGGCAGGTCCATGGCGGCGGCTTCTACGAAATGCGCAAATACATGGTTGCGCCCGCCGTGATGCCGGCCGAGCTGACCTGGCACAAATGGCAGAGCTACTGGACCTGGATCTCAGGCTTTTTCCTGCTGGTCTGGGTCTACTACGCCCAGTCGGAGCTGTACCTGATCGACCCGGCGGCGATGACGCTGTCGCCATTCGCCGCGGGTGCGATCGGCATCGCGGCGCTGGCGCTGGGCTGGTTGTTCTACGATTTCCTGTGCCGGTCGCCGTTGGCCAAGAACGATGTCGGGCTCGGTATCCTCGGCTTCGGCTACGTCGTGGCCGCGAGCTGGGCGTTCTCCCAGGTCTTTTCGGGGCGGGGCGCGCTGATCCATACCGGCGCGCTGATGGCGACGATCATGACCGCCAACGTGTTCTTCAACATCATGCCGGGCCAGCGGAAGGTCATCGCGGCGCTGACCGCCGGCGAAAAGCCCGATCCGAAATACGGCAAGGCGGCCAAGCAGCGCTCGACGCACAACAACTACATCACCCTGCCGGTGCTGTTCCTGATGCTGTCGAACCATTATCCGGTGACATACGCCAATTCGGCGGTCATTCCGGTGATCGTCGCGCTGGTCATTGTCGCAGGCGCGCTGATCCGGCAGTTCTTCAACGTCCGCCATGCCGACCATGCGAAATCGCCATGGTGGTGCTGGGCGGTCGCCCTCGTCGCGCTGTGGCTCGCCTTCTGGGTCGCGATGGCGTCCTCGCCCGGCGGTCGCGAGCGGCTGGGCCTGGCGCCGGCGCCCGAACGCAAGCCGGTGCTGATCGCGGGGCTGACGCTGCCGCCGGCCGAGGTCGCCAACATCGTCGCGGGCCGCTGCGCCATGTGCCATGCGCCCGAACCGTCCTGGCCCGGACTGCAGATCGCCCCCAAGGGCGTGCTGCTGCACGAGCCCGAGCTGATCGCGGCGCAGGCGCGGGCGATCCGCGTGCAGGCGGTGATGACGCATGCGATGCCGCCCAACAATTTGTCGGGCATGACGCCCTCCGAGCGGCGAACGCTGGCGGCCTGGCTCACGGCCGCGCGCTGAAACGCTCAACAAGACTCACGAAGCCTTGACCTTCTCCGCCGAAAGCCGAACGGCGCGGCCAATCCATTCAGTTTCGGTTCACTTCGGAACCATCATGGTCAGCAGCACTGACAGACTGGAGGCTGGCGCCGAACCCCGGCGCCGTCCATGACCTGAGGGGACCGGGGGGTCCGCTTGAACGCGATTCTGAAGAAGGGCGCCGGCTACAGGCTGGCAGCCATTGGATTTGTCTGTGTCTGGTTGATCCTGTGCTGGCCCTGGCTCTCGGGTTCGGTGACGATTCCGTTCGACGCCAAGGCGCATTTCCAGGCTCAGATCCAGTTCCTCGCGCAGGCGCTGCACTCGGGGCAGTCGCCGTTCTGGACCCATAATGTCTTCGGTGGCTCGCCCCAGGTCGCCGACCCGCAATCGCTGATCTTCTCGCCCGCGATCATCCTCGCGCTGCTCTCGCCCTCGCCGAGCTTCCGCGAGGTCGACGCCTATATCCTGGCTCATCTGCTGGCCGGCGGGCTCGCCTTGCTGATGTATTTCCGCGATCGCGACTGGCACCCGGCCGGCGGCATGCTGGCGGCGCTGGTCTTCGCCTTCGGAGCCTCGGCTGCTTGGCGCGTGCAGCATGTCGGCCAGATCGCCAGTCTCGCCTTCTTTGCAATCTCGTTCTGGCTGACGGCGCGCATGCTGCAGCGCTCGTCGCTGATGTCGGGCGCGCTTGCCGGCTTTGCCGCCGGCTTCATGGTGCTGGAGCCCGATCAGGTCGCGCTGCTTGGCGCCTATGTGCTCGTCGGCATGGTCGCGGCGCACTGGCTTTCGGGCGGTTGGGCCGCCGTACGCGCGAGCCTCGCCCCGGTCACGGTCGCCGGCATCGCCGGCATCCTGACGATCGCCCTGCCGCTGCTCTGGACCTGGCTTTTTGCCGAGGCGACGACGCGGCCGGAGGTCGATTTCGCCGAGGCAGGGCGCGGCTCGCTGCATCCGGCCTCGCTGCTGACTGCTTTCGTGGCCGATCTGTTCGGCGCGCGCGATCCGGCGGTCGAGTTCTGGGGGCCCTACAGCAATTCGTGGAACGCCAACGAGCTCTTCCTGTCGCAGAACATGGGACAGGTCTATATCGGCGCGCTGCCGCTCCTGCTGATGATCGCGCCGGGCCTGACGCGCGGCTGGCTCTGGGACAAAGGCGTGCGCTCGCTCAGCCTGCTGTTCCTGTTCATGGTGCTGTTCGCGGTCGGCCGCTACACGCCCTTCTTCCACGTCGTCTACGAGTATTTGCCCGGCGTGAAGCAGTTCCGCAGGCCAGCCGATTCGACCTTCCTGATCGGCGGGCTCGGGGCCATTCTGTCCGGCTACATTTTGCACCGCCTTTTGACGACGCAGGCGATGGGCTCGATCCGGCGCGAACTGCTGGTGGTGACAGGCGTGCTCGCGCTCGTGCTGGCGGCCGCCTTCGGCGTGTCCTCGACCGAGGGGCATGTCCGCGATTTCTGGTGGCCTGCCGTCACGACCCTTGCATGGTTTGGTTCGGCGCTGCTGATCGTCTGGGCGCTGCTGCGCTGGCGCGAGAACATCGGCCCGTTGGCCGCGATGCTGCTGGTCATGGGCGTCGTCGGCGCCGATCTCGGCTTCAACAACGGCGTCAACGAATCGACGGCGCTGTCGCCGGAACTCTACGATGTGCTGCGGCCCGAGACCCATAACGAGACCGTGGCGACGCTGAAGCGGCTGGTCGCCCAGCCCGCCGGGTCGCCGCGCCGCGACCGTGTCGAACTGCTCGGCATGGGCTTTGAATGGCCCAATGCTGGCATGGTGCACGGCTTCGACCACACGCTGGGCTACAACCCGTTGCGGCTGGCCGATTTCTCGGACGCGGTCGGCACGCGCGACACCATCGCCGGCCCCGACCAGCGCAAGTTCACCCCGCTGTTCCCGTCCTATCGCTGCCGCCTCGCCGATCTGCTCGGCCTGCGCTACATCGCGACGCCGGTGCCGATCGAGCAGGTCGACTACAAGCTTCATACGGGCGATCTCAAGCTCGTGGCCCGCACCAAGCAGGGCTACATTTACGAGAATCCGCGGGCGCTGCCGCGGGTGCAGTTCGTCGGCGGCTGGCAGCAGGCTGATTTCGACGGCATGAAGGCCGGCGGGCGCTGGCCCGACATCGATCCTCACCAGGTCGTGCTGCTCGATGCCGAGCCGCCGGAAGCTGCGCCCGAGGGTGCGAGCACGGCGCAGGGCGCCGTCAAGCTCGTCCGCTACGACAACACCGAGATCGAGATCGAAGTCACCGCGACGCAAGGCGGCTTCGTCGTGCTGAACGACATCTGGCACCCGTGGTGGCGGGCGCAGGTCGATGGCGTCGACACTGACATTCTGAAGGCGAATGTGCTGTTTCGCGCCGTGCAGGTACCGGTCGGCACGCACAAGGTGACCTTCAGCTTCCATCCGGTCGAGGGCGCGCTGGCGGAGCTCCGTGATCGGGTCAACCCGCAGCACGAGTTCGAGGACGACAAGACGCCGACGCAAACGCCGGTCCAGCCGCTGGTCGCGTCCGGCGGCGAGGGGTCGACGCGCTTCCAGCCGGTGCTGGCGACGCCATCCCGGACGACGATCGAAACCTTGCGGCTGGGGTCGAGCCCACTGCCGGTGGGCGCAGAGCGCTCGCAGACCTCGTCGTCGCGGGCCTATTGAGCCACAGGCGGCGCTGCTGCGCCGCTGCGGTCCCGCTGGCCTTAAGCCACTCCGAGCTTTTTCTGGAGGCTGGTCGAGGAGGTCGTGTACTGGAAGGTCAGTCGCTTGTCCGGGTAGACGTAGCGGTGGATCTTCTGGGCTGCGAGCGCGGCCTCGTGGAAGCCTGACAGGATCAGCTTGAGCTTGCCTGGATAGGTGTTGATGTCGCCGATGGCGAAGATGCCGGGAACGGACGTCTCGAACTTCTCGGTGTCGGCGGGGATCAGGTTTTCGGCGAGGTTGAGGCCCCAGCCG